>DJTQ01000114.1 GCA_002439285.1 Paenibacillaceae bacterium UBA6304 | reverse complement strand
ACCCGCTTCGATCAATAGGTGCTTATCCTCTTCAAAAGCGCGGGTCACTTCGTTCAACATCAGGTTTTGAGCTTCGCGCTCCTCATATTCCGGCATTTTGGCGCGCAGCTTCTCCCGCACATCCTCCATAAATTGCTCAAAGGACACATCGCGAAGCGGGTTACCCACCATCGCGTTTCTGGCAGGCTCGATCTCCATCCAATCTTGCACCTGCAGCGCGAACTGCCGATAATACGTATATCCGTCCGGGCTCGGATCAGCCTCACGCTCTCTCTCCTGAAGCATCGCGTCAAAAAACCAGCCCAAATCACTGTCTTCTCCGGCAAATAAATCCGACAACCGCTGCAAGACAAGCAGAGGCAGATCGGCCAGTTCTTCGAGACATTTCAGGAAGATCAGCGCGGTCGCCAAAGCGTCGCTATCCGCCTGATGGGGCCGGTCATGCTCTACCCCGAACTCGGAGGCGACCATACCCAGCTGATAGGTGGTCAGCGATGGAAAGAATATTTTCAGAAAATCCATCGTATCGAGAATGCGGCCGGTAAAGGGCAGATATCCCGTTTTATCCAGCGCACTCTGCAAATAATTAAAGTCGAAAGCGACGTTATGGCCGACGAGAACGGCATCGTCAAGCAATGGCACCATTTCCATCATAACTTCATCCAGATCCGGTGCATCCTTGACGTCGTCCTCCGTAATTCCCGTAAGTCCCGTTATAAACGGAGGAATGGATATTCCCGGCTTCACATAGGAACTATAAACCCGGGATATCTTCAAATCTTCATCTATAATGGCAAGCCCTGCTTGAATAATTTCATCAGAGGACTGGTTTCCCGTCGTTTCAAAATCCAGTACGGCATATTTCATGAAATTTAAAGTCCCTTTCGTTCCAGTCTCTTTTACAGCATAACAGAAGAACGCCGTTTTGAAAATTCCGGTGAAGACGTCGTTCCTCGGATGAACAAGCATAATAAAAAGCGATGCTTCCCGATCAAAGGGTAGCACCGCTCTCATGAATAATGGCTTTTAGGAGTGCTTAAAGCAACGAAGTCAATTCATTTCCGTACTGAAGTTTCCCGGAACTTCGCATACATGCTTCCAGATTGGCCAGCGGCTCGGGAAGAGAAGGATCATGATGATGGGCCAAAGTAAAATACTCCTTCGCTTTCGTGCGAACGCCTCGCTGAGCTTCGATACAACCGAGTGCGTTATAAATAATCGAGCGCAGCCGTTTGCTTCCGGCTCCCTCCAGGACTTTCCAGAAATGAGGAACCGCTTCTCCAAACTGCTCTAAATGCATGTGGCACATCGCCAAATAAGTTCTTACTACCGTGCTTTCAGGGAATTTCTCCAGCGAGCATGCAAATTGGGGCAAAGCCTGGGAGAACATTAAAAGTTTATAATAACCCTGTCCTTTAACAAAAGCGTCGCAGTTCATTTCAGGAAGTTCATACCTCTTCCCGCTGTCCGGACTTCCCCAGCTTTGGCGGAAATCGCCCATCTTCTCTTCGAAACTAAGCCATTCTTCAATAATCCCGTCACTCATATGCTTGAGCAAATGCCATTTCTTAGCCAGTTCTTGTTTCTGGGTGCCTTGGGCCACAGGGTACAACGTTACGATTTCATCCAACAGGTCATTCATTTCCGCAAATACATGCTGAAACATCATTCGCATCCCACCTTTAACGAATATGAAAGCAGTGCGAGCCTTACGTTCATTTTTTGTCTTTGGGGGGCTTTTCATTCCCGAAGGGATTAATTGCATACACGGTTGTTAACGGACCGTCGCGTGCAGCTCCTGACTTGCGGTTTCGACCGGAATGTTGTTCTCGTCCACGAATACGACGGTAGGCTTGTGGCTTCTCAGCTCTTCCGGAGACATTTGCGCGTAGGATATGATGATAACCTGATCGCCTGGCTGCACCAGTCTCGCCGCCGCCCCGTTCAGGCAGATGACCCCGCTTCCGCGCGGCCCCGGAATGACATAGGTTTCCAACCGGGCGCCATTATTGTTGTTCACGATTTGCACCTTTTCGTTTTCAAGCAAATCTCCGGCTTCCATTAAGCTTTCATCAATCGTAATGCTGCCGATATAGTTTAAATTCGCCTCCGTGACGGTGGCGCGGTGAATTTTCGATTTCATCATCGTTCTATACATGAAGCACCTCACCCTTCTTCATCAAAATTACATTGTCGATCAAGCGCGTAGTTCCGAATTTGACTGCTAGTGCAACGAGGACCGATCCTTCCGCATCCCGGAGAACAGTGGATTCCTCAACGGAGTCCAGCCCCGGAAAATGGACGATCTCCACATAATCGATCACGGCCAACGGCTCCGCCTGAATGGCTTCCGTCAACGCGTTGCGCGCTTCACCCGCCGTAATCCCTTCCCCGGCCTGCACTTCGGACTCCAGCTTCAGCAGACTTCTCGATAGTACTCGCGCCGCTACTCGGTGTTCCTCGCTCAAATAAACATTTCGCGAGCTGAGCGCTACTCCGTCGCTCTCACGGACGATTGGGCAGGGGGTGATCTCGGCATCAAAATTAAGATCCTGGGCCATTTGCGCAATCACGGCCGCCTGCTGAGCATCCTTTTGTCCGAAATAGGCATTCGTGGGCTGTACGATGTGCAGCAATTTCCCCACTACGGTAGTCACCCCGTCAAAATGCCCCGGGCGCGAAGCACCGCACAACCGGTCTGTTAATCCTTCCACTCTGATCTTTGTCGCCGTAGGGCGGGGATACATTTCTTCTACACTCGGCAGGAATACAGCATCCACACCTTCGCGTTCCGCGAGTGCCAGGTCTTTCTCTTCATCGCGGGGGTAACGATCGTAATCCTCATTCGGCCCGAACTGGATTGGATTTACAAAAATGCTCAAAACGACGATATCGTTATTCTGACGGGCACGTCGCAGCAGGCTTGCATGACCCTCATGGAGGAATCCCATCGTCGGCACTAGTCCGGTCTTAGGAAATTTGCGTTCCTTAGCCGCCTTAACCCGCTCGGTTTTCAAATAATCCTTTAACTCCTTAATCTCCCTAAACACTTTCATGACCGGGACTCCACCTTCCCCTTGCCGTATAAATTATCGAGCACGCCGTCTTCGGCGGCAAAGACATGTTTTTCTTCCGGGAACGCCTTGGTCTTCACTTCATTTACGTAATCGGATATGCCCGAACGAATCTGAGAGCCGATGTCGGCGAACGTTTTGACGAACCGCTTCTCCCGGTAATCCGAAGTGTATTTCAGCACGTCATGAAATACCAGCACCTGTCCATCCACCTTCCGGCCGGCGCCGATGCCGATCGTCGGAACGGAAATCTGTTCGGTAATCGCCGCAGCCACTTCTTCCGTTACCAGTTCCAGCACAATACCGAACACTCCGGCGCTCTCCAGCGCCTTCGCCTCTTCGAGCAGCCGCCGGGCATCTCGCTCATCCTTGCCCTGTACGCGATAGCCTCCGATCTGATTGACGGATTGCGGCGTCAAGCCGATGTGCCCGAGTACCGGAACCCCGGCCTCAACAATTTTCCGGACTGTCGGAGCAATTTCCGCGCCGCCCTCCATCTTCACCGCATGGGCTCCGCCTTCTTGCATAATCCGCCGCACGGTTCGCAGCGTTTCATCGATACTTCCGTGATATGTCATAAAAGGCAGGTCAGCAACGATAAACGTATGCTGCGCTCCACGAGCAACCGCCCGTGTGTGATACACGATATCCTCGGTCGTTACCGGAAGAGTAGAGTCGTATCCGAGCACTACGTTTCCGAGCGAATCGCCGACCAGCAGCATATCGATCCCCGCTTCCTCCGCCAGCTTGGCGGATGGATAATCATAAGCGGTGATCATCGTAATCGGGTCGCCTTCCTGCTTCATTTTTTTCATCTTCACAATGTTCAGCGCATGTTTAGCAGCCATTTGTATGTCTCCATCTCCCTAGGCTTTCCGATCGCGCCGCTTGTACTACGGACACGACAAAAAAACCTTTTAGTATAGGCACTAAAAAGGTCCGAAATCCAAAGAAGAGTCACTGTCGCTCGTTCTTCTGTCTCGGTCCTCTTCGGCTCAGAGCAGAATCCAACGTCACCGTGGAAATCTCATCAAACTCAAAACAAGCTATATTGTGCCCTCAAGAGTGCAATTCGAATTCCCGATATCGCCTCTTGAGGACAGTATAACAAAATGTTTCGCACTTTTCATCATGCAAGTTGTACATCTCCTGAGAAAATCGTAATGGTTTTCCCTGTATCGTCCAGCAGAACCAGCGCTCCGGACTCGTCTAAAGCTTCGGCAATTCCGCCGAGTTCCCCTTGAGGCGTCTTCACGGTTACCCGCTTGCCCAACGTTACCGAGAGAGCTTCCCATAAATGCCTGATCGGTGCGAAGCCTTCCTCTTCATATAGATTGTACAACTGCTCCAGCTCATTCATGACAGCGGCAATCAGTCTGGCACGGCTCTGAGTTTTTCCGCTTTCAATCTTTAGTGAGGTTGCAGTCGTACGAAGCTCGGGAGGAAGTTCCGCCAGTTCAACATTAACGTCTATGCCGATGCCGGCGATACAATATTTAATCATTTCATCTTCGCCAACGGACTCGATCAAGATTCCGCATACTTTTTTGCCCTGGACCAGCAGGTCATTCGGCCACTTGATGCCCGCATCCACGCCGGTTACTTTTCTAATCGCACGACATACCGCCACAGCGGTTAACAGAGTAAGTTTCGGTGCAAAAGATAAAGGATGCTTTGGCCGCATGAGCAAGCTCATCCACACCCCTTTATGCGCAGGTGAGAACCATTTCCGGCCTTGACGGCCACGGCCTCCAGTCTGCTCCTCCGCGATAACCAGCGTACCTTCCTGAGCCCCCTGCTCCGCAAGTAATCTCGCTTCTTCCTGCGTCGACGACGTTACCTCCAGCAGCTTTAACCGCCTGCCAAAGGAATGGGTTTGAAGCCCATCCAGCACGGAGCTTTCCTCCAGCTTGTCCGGTGCGTGAACCAAGCGGTAGCCTTTACGGGATACCGCTTCGAATTCATAGCCTTCCTCGCGGAGCTTATTGATCTGCTTCCATACCGCCGTTCGGCTGATCGACAGGCGCCGACTGATCTCTTCGCCGGAGATATAAGCTCCGGGCTGTTCATTCAGGATGTCTATTAATCTAAGATGCTCCATCTTCATTCACCACAACTTTCGCCTGTTCCAGCAAAGTTTCCCGATCATTCTTCCATTCTCCGACAGCGACGCCAAGCACCAGGCGATTCATTAATTCACCTAGCCATGGACCGCCTCTCTTGCCCGTATGCTGCATCACATCCCCGCCGGTCACGGCCAGTTCCTGCAGCGTATGGACGACGGCTTCCCGATGCCATTTCGCCTCCTCTTGCTCGAAAGCTGCGAGTCTGTCGCGAGCAGTCGGGGATGAGCCGTCAATTCTCAGCAGAATCTCCTGACGAAACAGCCAACCGGCGGCAACGGTCTTCCCGAAATCCAACTGAAGCTTAATCCAGTTTCTCCGCTGGATCGATGTCTCTCGGGTAGCGGATCTCATCAATCTCCAACTTTCGTCAAAACGGACGAGTTCGGCGGCAGATTGAGCGGCCGTATTGGAGAAAGTCCATTCTTTCATCAAACCGGCAACCCCTTCCCCTGAAACTTCAAGCGCTTGGAGAAGCAGGGACCACCTCATCTCCGGCCGATCCGGCGAGAATTGTTCCATAGCCCTAATCAGCACCAAGCGTTCATCACATTCCGCCAGTGGGAGCAAGGCCGCTTCTGGCACGGTCGCCTTCACAAATTCCAGTAGCCCGCTCCGCTGAAGCAAGGCAAGGCCCCGCACCGGATTCGGTCCCATAATGATCTTTTCCAGTTCCGTGCGGATTCGTTCCATAGCGATGAAGGCGATCTTTGCCCTGCCGGCACGCATGGCCGACCAGAGGCTCTTCACCGGACGGAACGCGAATACGGAAGCGAAGCGGACCGCCCGCATCATCCGTAGCGCGTCCTCGTTAAACCGCTCCGATGCATTCCCTACACAGCGAATCAGCCCGGCTTCTATGTCTTCGCGTCCGCCGAAAGGATCGGTGAGCCTTCCTGCCCCGTCTCCGGCGATGGCGTTCATCGTGAAGTCACGCCGCTGCAAGTCTTCGGTAAGACCCTCGACGAATTCCACGCTGGTGGGGTGCCGATGATCTTCATAATCACCTTCCTTGCGGAATGTCGTGACCTCAAAGGCATGATCGCCTGATAATACGGTAACTGTCCCGTGCTGAATTCCCGTCGGGATGGTGCGCTCGAACAACGCCATCACATCTTCAGGCTTGGCCGAGGTTGCGATATCCACATCATGGACTGGCCGGCCCATGATTTCATCCCGGACGCATCCACCGACGAAGTAGGCCTGATATCCTTTTTCCAGCAAGTGCGCAAGCACCTTTTCCCCCTGATGTCGCATCAGGGGGTCTGCCATCTTCCACAGGCTCATGATTCATAAACCTCCAACTTACCTTTTAACCGCAAGCCGGTTTCATATGCGGCAGCTTACGGTCCAACACACGGTAATAAATCGATTCATAAGTAGCGGTAATAATCTCGCTGCTGAACTCGGTCTTCGCCCGCTCCAAACAAGCTTCGCGAACCCGAGCTGCAAGCTCCGGCTGACTCAACAGGGTATTGCAATCGTCGGCCATTTGGCGGACATCCCCGATCGGAGCCAAAAAACCGGTTTCGCCGTGAGCCACAAGCTCCGGAATTCCGCCTGCAAGCGATCCGACGGTCGGCACGCCACATGCCATGGCTTCCAATGCCACAAGGCCGAAACTTTCCTTTTCCGAAGGAAGCAGAAGCACATCGGCCATCGAGATTACCTGGGCGATATCATCCTGCTTGCCAAGGAAATGAACCCGGTCGCTGAGTCCCATCTCTTTGATTTTCCCCTGAACTTTAGGCAAATCCGGTCCTTCGCCGACAAACAATAATCGGGACGGAATTTGTTGATTGACCAAGTTGAATATGTCCACCACGTCGCTCACACGCTTAACCGGTCTGAAATTGGAAATATGCATTAGCACTTTCTCTTCCGGCGCGGCAAAATCTTGGCGGCAGTTGCAATTACTCCGCGGATAGTATTCACGTCCATCTACAAAGTTGTAGGTTAAATCGATATCCCGGGTAATATCCAGAACTTCGCGGGTCTCCCGCATCAGATCCAGAGAGACCGAGGTCACGGCATCACTTTCGTTGATAGCGAGACGGATCAAATCCTTAAGCGACTCGTCCTGAGCCAAAACCGTGATATCCGTGCCGTGCAGCGTCGTTACCACTTTCACTTTATCGCCAATCATTTGTTTGGCCAAAAAAGCGCATACCGCATGAGGTACGGCATAATGGACATGCAGAATATCCAATTCCTGCTCTTTGGCTACTTGTGCCATCTTAGTCGCCAGTGACAAATCGTAGGGAGGATACCGAAATACATAATAATCGCTGACCTCAACCTCATGATACTTAATATTCTTGTGAAAACTGCCTAGCCGAAAAGGTACGCTGTGGGAAATAAAATGTACTTCATGCCCCTTTTCAGCAAGCTGTTTGCCCAGTTCGGTCGCGACGACCCCCGAGCCGCCAAGCGACGGATAGCAGGTGATTCCTATTTTCAACAATGGGTCCATATGGTGGGGGCCTCCTTATTTGTTCTGATCCTGTATAGTTTATGAGCGGCCGGACCCGAATAGATTAACGAGATACGGTGTCTTGACAGCAAAACCTTCCGCATACGGAATCAGCTTACGCTGTCCGAGCAAGGAATCTCTGGCTTGAACACGTTCCACGTATCCTTGATTCAATGGAGTAAGAGCCACATCTTCCCCGGCAGCCGCCTGTCCGAATTGCGAACGGTAACAGCCGAGGGCCTGTTTCTTGCTGTCATAGTAATCCGTTACATCCACCAGTAAATCCGGATTGCCCCAATCATTAATGTAGTAATAATATAACTCTGGAGCTTGCACCGCGGGCTTGTCCGGCATATAGCGCCGGAGCTTGGCATTAAATGCCGCTTCCTCCACCAGCTTGCTGCATGCAACATGGTCCGGATGGCGGTCTTCCCAATACGGTGTAAAAATCACCTTAGGCTCATACACTCGGATGACCTCGGTCACCTTCGCGATTTGCTCCGGTGTCCCGGACAATCCCCGGTCAGGCAATCCCAGGTTGATGCGGAGACATGCGCCGAGCACCTCGGCCGCCGCCAACGCTTCCTGTTTTCGCAGTTCTACCGTGCCGTTGGACGACATTTCCGCCTGAGTCAAATCGCACAAGCCCACTTTATACCCCGCGGCTGTCTGCTTAGCGATCGTACCGGCCATGCCGATCTCAGCATCATCGGCGTGGGCGCCGAAAACTAGAATATCCAGTTTCTCGTTCATTGTCCCAGCCCCGGTTTGTGTTGTTCGACCAGCTCCCGCCATCCAAAATCACCGCGGTCCAGCGCTCTGATAAGAATTTCGGCTGTAGCCAGGTTGGTTGCTACCGGGATGCCATGTACATCGCATAAGCGAAGCAGAGCGGTAATATCCGGTTCATGCGGTTGAGCCATTAGCGGATCGCGGAAGAAAATAACGAGATCCATCTCGTTCTGGGCAATCAAGGAACCAATTTGCTGATCTCCGCCGAGCGGACCGGACAGAAACCGGTGAATATTCAACTTCGTAGCTTCCATGATTCGCAGACCCGTTGTCCCGGTTGAGTATAGTTTTTTATCCTTAAAGACATGCTCGTACGCAATTACAAAGTTAACGATATCTTCTTTTTTACGGTCATGGGCAATAAATGCAATATTCAACATGTTTAACTCTCCCTCTGTCAATCCACAAAATGGTCGAAGCCGTAGATCATGCCTTGATATTCCAATACCTTCTTAATTGCTAAATTAACGCCGGGCATATAGCCCGCCCGCTCGTAAGAATCGTGGCGGATTTTCAGCGTCTGTCCGAAACCGCCAAAAATGACCTCCTGCTGCGCAAACACGCCGGGAAGACGGACGCTATGAATCCGGAATCCGTTATAATAACCGCCGCGTGAGCCTTCAATCGTCTCTTCTTCCTTCGGGTTTCCTTGACGTAGCTCCTCCCGGTTCATGGCGATCAATTCAGCGGTTTTGACGGCAGTGCCCGAAGGCGCATCCAGCTTCTGGTCCCCATGATACTCGATGATCTCCAGATGAGGGAAGTATTTAGCCGCCTGCGCCGCGAATTTCATCATCAGAATAGCGCCGATCGAGAAATTCGGGGCAATCAATCCGCCGATGCCCTTCTCTTTGCACTGCTTGTCCAGAAGCTCGATTTGCTCCGGCGTAAATCCGGTCGTTCCAACTACCGGAGCCACTCCGTGCTTAATAGCCAGCTCGGTATTGACATAGGCGGATGCCGGCGTTGTAAAATCGACCAATACCTGCGGCTTGCTCTCAACTAAAGTCAGCTCTAAATCTGTAGTCATCCGGACACCGCATGCAGGAAGTCCGACGATGGTAGCGGCATCGATCCCTTCCTCCGATTGGCCGATGGCGGCGACCAATAGAAGGGTCGGATCTTCCAGTACCATCTTTACTACTTCTTTACCCATTCTGCCTGCCGCTCCTGCAACAGCTACCCTAATCTGTTCACCCACTTGAGATCCCCCCGCATTCTCTAGAATTATATTACTCCATATATTCCCTTATCCGTTGTTCCAATTCTTGTAATTGCTTAGCTATCCCGTCATCCTGGGGCAAAAACACAGCTTCCTCAACGGCGTTTAAAGCCGCTTCATATTGTTCCATTTCCGTATAAGCGATCGCCAACCAGACCTGGGCATCCACGGATAACGGATCCAATTCTACCGCCCGCTCCAACAGTCTTGACGCGGATTCGGCGGCACCGGCTTTATCCACCGAATTTCCGTCATAATCTACCTCAAGCAGCTTCTTGGCCATCAGAGTCAATTCCTTGGACTGCAGGCGGTCAAAATGCAGCATATATTCCTCCTGCAATGGCGTCAAAGCCGCCGCCAGGCGGGCATGAACCAGCGCTTTTTCCAGCCGGTTGCTCCTTGCGCAAGTAATCGAACATCTATAGTGGATATCCCCATTATCCGGTTCGAGGGCAAGCGCCTGCTCAAACCATTGGATCGCCTGCTCAAAATCGTTCTCGTAGATACTCCGGTAAGCTTTTTTCAAATAGTCCTCTGACTTCATCTGCCGTCCCCCTGTCGATGGGCTGATATTACTACAGCATATGAAGAAAAGTCCTAATCGGTGTTCTTTTTGGTCCAACGGTTCGCATCGCGGGTATTAAATTTATGCATCACTTTATCGTGAGCGGTTGCTAAATCTATACCAAGCGAATTGGCAAAACAAATCGTAATGAACAGAATATCGCCTAATTCCAGCTCGATCGAATTCTCTGCTTCATCTGCCTTTTTCGGCTTCTCTCCATAACTATGGTTCACTTCGCGGGCCAATTCGCCGACTTCTTCGCTCATCCGGGCCAACATCGCGAGCGGACTGAAATAACCTTCTTTAAATTGAGATATGTACTGGTCCACTTCACGCTGTAGCTCGGCGAGAGACTTATTATCCAAAGGTCATCCCTCCGTTTACGGTCAGATATCATAACTATGTTATCGTAAAGAAGATTTGAAAACAAATCATTTTTTAATGTCACCCTAAAAAGGTATACTAAGGTGTACTGCCAATAATTATCTTACAAATGACAGGTGAGGGATGGATTGAATGAACACTGGTAAACTTATAAATTACATGAAAACCGTACTACCTATTCTTCTGGGAACAGCCATCTATGCTTTTGGGCTCCTTTATTTCATTATACCCAATCAACTGATGGAGGGCGGCGTTACGGGCATAACCATTTTGCTTAAGTACGCGTTCGGCATTTCACCTTCCCTCTCCAATCTGGTTCTGAACATCCCTCTGTTCCTGCTGGGCTGGAAAATCCTCGGCGGGCGCCAAATTATTTATACCGGCATCGGGATCGGATCTCTTTCGTTCTTTCTCTGGGTTTTTGAAAAAATGATTGATTCCGGATGGATTCAAACGTTTGAGACCGACTATATTCTTGCTTCGCTATATGCGGGGGTCACACTCGGGGCCGGACTCGGCATCGTCTTCCGCTTCGGCGGGACGACCGGGGGCTCGGACATCGTCGCCCGGATTCTAGGCCGGAAATACGGATTTAGCATGGGACAAGTCATCCTGACGATTGATATCCTCATTATCGGATTGTCCCTGTTCTATGTAGCCAAAGAGAATATACTGTACACCCTCGTCGCCGTATTCATCGCCTCCAAAGTGATCGACTTTATCCAGGAGGGGGCTTATTCGGCCAAGGCGTTCACGATTATCAGCGACCATGCTCCGCAAATCGCCGACATCATCACGCGGGATATGGATCGCGGAGTCACTTTGATCCCGGCGATCGGCGCTTATTCAAAACAAGCGAAGCACATGGCCTATTGCGTCGTATCCCGCCAGGAGATCAGACGCCTCACTGAAATTGCCAAGTCCGTCGATCCGCGGGCATTTATCATCATCAGCGATGTGCATGACGTGCACGGCGAAGGCTTCAGGGAAGATTAGAGCGTCGAGCCCTTTTAGCCTGGCGAATTCCATAACCTTCAAATAGAAGGGGGTGTCCCAAAAGTCATCGTAGTTGGCTGAAGGACAGCTCCTTTCTCCTCACCACCAAGCTCACTTTTGCCATGCCGCTCTCCTCCATGGGCTCACCAGACCGCTATCTGAGGATTAACTGGAAAACCTACAGTTATTTCGCGCGGTAGGCCAGATCCGGACAAACTAACTGGAAATCCTACAGTTAATTTAGGCACTTGCAGCGAATAGAGAGGAAAGGATAAGAATTAACTGTATAAATTACAGCTAAGTATCCAGAACAACTGGATTCACGGTAATTATCTGTAGGAAGTACAGTTAATTGCTCTCAACAGCGCTGCAACACTCAACTCATTCCTATCGATCCCAACGGTGAATGCATGAAGTTACTGATTACCAGGAAATGGCTTTGCCTTGCCCACAACCTGCTAAAGCAGACGGCAGCAAGCCGGCAAAGAGAAAGAGCCAGCCAAGAATAACATCTCTTGGCAGGCTCTTTATTCAAAAAAATCGTCCTTTTCATAAAAGAGAGCTATCCCTAAAATGGATTTATCTACTTTTGGGGCACCCTCTTTTTAACATGGTCGATCTACGCGTTTAATTTTGCAGCAAAGAGGTCTCAAAACCGGTAGCTGTCGACCCGGTCTTTTTTAGCATGAACCGAAGTTACGGTCTGATCGGCTAAATATTTTCTCATTCCGGTGTAAGCCAACGCTAGTACGATCCAACCACCGATCAGAACGCTCCAATACCACGGACTGCTAAATCCCGTAATCGGCAAAAAAACAGGTTCTTCCGTTTTCCGGTCAAACAATTCCTTCAGCAGTCTGTCTCCTTGGCGCACCGCCTTACCAACGGCTGGTTCATCCCAATTCTTATCGTCGCTAAGACTCTCGGTATAAGACATCCAGGAATCAAAACGGTTGATTTCCGAAGCGTCTTTGCGGATCACTGCAGCGGGCCGAATCGTTGCATAGTGCGATTGCAGGGCCAAGAACGCCTCTCTAAATAGAACGGGGCTGCCCGTGGATCGCCCCTTGCTCATTTTGCCCAGATCATCTGCCAATACTTTATAATATTGAAGCCAAAGCGGGTGATCCTGATGCACCAGACTATTTACCGCCAATCTTAGGCGCGCAGAAGAAGCCGCCCATTCGTCAGGAGAAATCTCCACTCTTGCCAAAGTCTCTCGGACATCCATGATGCTCTCTGCCAGCGCATGAATTCCTTCAACCGAAGTCAGTCCCTTAAAAGAAAGGTCCTCCAGTGTCTCCGTCAACCGCTCCATATGGGTATGCGCGCCCGGAGTGTTTCCCTCCTGCATATCGCGGTAGAGCTCCTCTGCAGCCTGCTCAAACAAGACAAGCTTCTCCTTATGTTCTTGTTCCACACTCACCGAGTTAGGCACAACAGAATCATTTGCAGTCGCTTGAACGTCATATGGCAGCAATCCGACGAACATAATTGAAATACTCAGCAGCGTAAAAATCGAAACTTTCCTTATCACGCTATTCACGGACATCCCCTCCCTACCACCATGGTATGGCAGGCTGTCCCAGCTTAGAACTCGGATCTATATAAGATGAGCTACGATTAATAGGATATTTACATCCATCCTAATTAAGCTCAAATCATTCGTTTTGCACCTTTGAGCGCCAGCCAGCCGGCCAGTATGCTGGCCAGGGTCAGGCAGATTGTGAAGACCATCACGGCCGGAACGTCGTCCCACAACGTTTGCGGCAACCAGGGATATACTTCATAGAGATAGTCCACCGCATCGTTAAGTAGGGTCCAAATTCCGGCACAGAGCAGCATGCCTGTCCCGAATTTGAACAGCCTGACGTACAGGAGAGCTTCCACTGCCATTGCCAAATGGGATGTCACCAGCATCCAGTCCTGCCAGACCAATCCCCCGCCTTGAGCATATCCGCCAAAGATCATGCTGACGGCCCAGATTCCGTATTTCACGCTCGTCACCACCGCCAGCCCTTCAATGAGGGTGCGAAGGAAATGATATTTTCCTAGTCGCGCGGGAAACAGAAGAAACAATAGAGCCAAAGTAAAAAAGAGACTCGCCGTCGGACTGTCCGGAACGAATATAATCTGCCATTTCGGATGATTTACCCATGTATCGCGCAATTGGCCTTCATACCATATGTATCCATAGATTGTCCCGAGCAGATTACAAATAAAGAGAGGCCAAAGAAATAACCGGGAGGATAAGAACGAACGACTCCAGAAGAATGATAATTTCAAACTGCTACCCCTTTCCCGTATGTGTATGTAACATTCAAAAAACCTGACCGCCGTAACGATCAGGTTTTCGTGTACCTCTATTTTACTGTTCCGTTTTTTGTTTCGCAAGCCACTCGGCCAAATGGTCGATGTCCTGATCGGTCAGACCGGCACTGATAGCCGTGTCGTACATCGGAGGCATCTTGCCGTTGTAACCTTCCTTAATAATAGCGAGGATAGCGTCCTTATCATGCTTATCGCCAACCCCGCGGAGCGAAGGACCGCCTGCGCCTTTTAAGTCGGCAGCATGACAAGAAATACAAGTCGCCGTCTTATAGGTCTCCATGGCCGGATCGTCTTTATCCACGATAGCGACTTCTTCCTGTTTCGTTCCGTTCGAGGTTGGAAGTCCTAGTTCCCGGTTCTCCCGCGCTTTTTCTTCGCGTTGGATATGTTCCGGCTCTACTCCGGAAGCTTCAAGCTCATGCTTGTAGTGCGTCCAAGCAAAGTTCGTCAGATAGACCAGGGAAATCAACGACAGAAACATCAGCGCCGATGCAATCGGACGTTTATAGAACCGCCGTTCTTTGCCACGATCCAGAAACGGAGCCAGCAGCAACCCCCCGAATGAAACCGTCGGAATACCGAGTGTACCCAAGACGACAAAATCACCGGAAGCATAAGGGTATTTCAGATATTGATACAGGAACAGGAAGTACCAGTCCGGCATCGGAATGACCGAAGCGCTCGGATTGGCCGGAAAGCCCAGCGGTGCCGGTTCCGAGATCGTCAGCACGAGAAATCCGACAAGAACGACGACTCCAACCATCCATTCCTTGAGCAGGAAGTTTGGGATAAAGGCTTCCGATTTGCCCGGATAAGCCGTGTAGTCGGGAGGAGTAATGAACCCGTTTCCTCTGCGGACCCGTGAATCGCCGACAAACACGACTTTTTCCTGTTTCGATTTGTCTCCATGAGCCATGTAAATGCCTCCCTTCTCAATTTGTTGAAATGATCACGATCAGCTTTCTGAGCTGCTCTATATTTCTTAGAGCGGGCCTGAAATGCCTTGTCTGCGGATCATAATAAAGTGTCCTACCAGAAGGATCAACAGGACGGCAGGAAGGAAGAATACATGAATGGCGAAGAAACGGGTAAGCGTTTCGGCGCCGACAATCGTACCACCCTGCAGCAGCTCCTTGAGCACCGGTCCCAAAACGGGAATCGAGTTGGCAATTTCAAGTGTAACCTTGGTTGCAAAGTAAGCTTTATTGTCCCAAGGAAGCAGATAACCCGTCAAACCGAGTCCGATCATAACGAAGAAGATGAGCATGCCCACGACCCAGTTCATTTCGCGCGGCGCTTTGTAAGAGCCGGTGAAGAACACGCGCAGTGTATGCAGGAACATCATTACAATGACCAAACTCGCTCCCCAGTGGTGCATCCCGCGCACGATTTGTCCGAACGCAACCTGGGTCTGCAAATACTCGACACTGTTGTAAGCATTGATAATATCGGGAACATAGTACATCGTCAGAAACATTCCCGACAGGATCTGGATTACTGTAATGAAAAACGTCAAACCGCCGAAGCAGTATACGAACGCCGAGAAATGGTGTGCCGGATTGACGTGCTCCGGTACTTCATGATCGGCCACATCTCTCCAAATCGGCGTGATATCAAGACGTTCGTCAATCCAGTTGTACACATTTTTAAACATCTGAATCTACGCCTCCTTATTTCACAATGGTATTCGGGATAATCTCGCCCAAATAGACCCAATCGTCCTTCAGCATCACCTTGTATTCGTCGAGCGGCTTCGACGCAACGGCCAGTTGCTTGCCTTGCTTCGTATAATGTGCTCCATGACAAGGACAGTGATATTCGTCCGGGAAGTTCTTGTCATTGTTCCAACCTATCGTGCAGCCCAAATGTTTACAGATTGGTGAAAGCGCATAAATTTTCCCGCTCTCGTCTTTCCGGATCCAGGCCGTGAGATTCGCCGTACTTAAGTACCATCCGTCCTGCTGTTTCAGTTCGAATGAAAATTCCTGCGGTTCGCTAGTGATTTTGCTGATTTCGACCACTTTTACAAAAGCGCCTTCGCCTTTCTTCTGCAGAATCGGGTCCACGGCAAAACGAACCATTGGAAGCGCCACACCGGCTGCCATAAAAGCGGTAGCGCCTCCCAGAGTATATGTAAGAAACTGCCGACGGGACATTTCCTTACGTACGGGCGGTTTATGCGATGATTCATGCTCTTCGTGCTGATTGCTCATACTGTCTTCAACCCCCTTTGCCTGCCAATTCTTTTAACTTTCTCCGTTTCAATGACATTAATCACATTTAAGTGTAAGACATATTAATAATATATTAGCCTTTTGAGAGCGTCAAGAATTTGACACATCTTTTCCACGATCCGGGAGCTTACCCTTTTATAAATGTCGATAATTCGTCACATTCATCTCTTGCGGCCATTTTGCCACATGCGCTGGATTTCGTCTCTGACCGCCAGATTCGCCGCCTGGTTATCATCACCCGGGAATCGGCCCGGAGTAACGATTAAATCAGCTTCAGGCACTTGCTCCGCACGGAGCTCCACACACTCTGATATTACGATGGCGAACATAAATCCAGAACGCTTGACATTATGACAAATTTCATTAATATGTAACGCATTTTCTACTCCCCCATATTGAAAAGAAGGATATGTGACCACTCTCCCCTGGAAAGGTATCTCCACCCAATCCATGATATCCCTTAGCCTTTCCAAAGCTCCGGTTACTTCATACGGCTGTTCTTTTCCGGTAAGTCCTGTGATCGGAATCAGGCAAGTATCCAGGTAGGGTCGCAGTTCATCCCATGCTTCCGGCTCTACTTCGCTGAATTTCATAAAAATTTCCCCCTCTAATCCTCATTACCTTTATAATATATAGAAAAATGTGCTTTTGGAGGAGTCCCTTTTATGGAAATCGAAACACCAACCCCGGCTCAGGCGTCCGGAAGGATCAAATTTATTGACCAATTTGCCGCGCCGTTCCGACAATCCCGCCCTTTTCCCTTCCTATGGCTCGGCCAACTGATCTCATTCCTGGGAAGCTCCGTTACAATGATTATTCTTCCGGTAGTCGTGTATACGCTGACCGGATCAACTACCATTATGGGCTTTATTATGGCTACATACATGTTACCCAACATTTTGATGCTTCCCGTGTCCGGCTGGATCGTAGACCGTTATAACCGGACCAGCATCATGCTGTTTACAGATGCAGCTCGCTTTATATTGATGATGACGATCGCGATCCTTTTGTTTACCGACAGCTTGTCCATAACTATCCTGTTTGTGCTTGTTGCCGTTTACGGCATGATGGATGGGCTATTCCAGCCGGCCTATTCCGCTGTAAGGGCCAGCGTGTTCACTCCGGAAATCCGTAATTCGGCCAATGCCCTAACCCAGATCAGCAATCAAGCCGTACGTTTAATCGGCCCCTCTTTGGGCGGTCTGCTGGTCACCTTTCTATCCGCAGGTTGGGGAATCGGACTCGACGCATTGACATATGCAGCTTCTTTCGGCTGCCTTATTTTTCTGCGCAAGCTGATTCCGTTCCACAAAAAAGAAGTAAAGCAGGACTCAAATATCAAAGGGGACTTTATGGAAGGCGTGAACGTATTAAAAAGCAATCCATGGCTCTGGGTATCGATTCTAACGTTTGCCTTCGTTAATATTTGCTACGGAGGACTTGTGATCGTCCTCATCCCCTGGCTGTTTAAAGTCCACTTGGAGCTAACCCCTTACATATATGGTGTGGCCGTCACTTGTTCAGGCATAGGCTCGATCCTTGCCGGGCTGCTGTTCGGTACGAGGAGCCGTTGGCACCGGCGCGGTCTTTTGGCTTATGGCGGAGCTTTTTTAAGCGGTTTGGCGCTATTTCTGATGGCTTTTACTTCTTCTGCGGTAGGCCTCTGCGCTCTTTTTGCCATGGAAGGTTTCGGCATGATGATTTTCGGGCTGATCTGGGAAACCAGTCTTCAAGAACTGGTGCCGCAAGAAATGTTCGGCCGCGTGGCCAGCCTTGACTTACTCGGATCGTTCGCCCTGCTTCCAGTAGGCTACATCATTATAGGATGGCTGGCCGATGTGATCGGTGGCACGGAGACTATTGCTCTTTTCTCCGGCATGGGCATACTGACAGTTCTGTTTGTCCTACTGCTGCCTTCCATTCGCAAATTCGATTAAAATCCCTTATTAAAAATAGCTGCCGAGAATTTCCCGGCAGCCCAAGAAATGCCCCCAAGGGCATTTCTTTTTTTATTTTTCCAATGTTCTCAGTTCATCCGTAAGAAGCCGGAAGGCCGACTCATCGCCTTTTGCCAGAGCGTTGTCGATCTCGCTGTATATTTGCTCCGACCGATGTTTACGTAACGCCTCGTCCCATACCATCTCCGCCGCCAAACTGAGCATTGCTTCATAAGTAACCTTCATCTGATCCATAGGATGCACCTCCAACCCATTGTTAAGAGATCCTATATTCTTTTCCTTTCACCACATAGCTCTCCGCCGTCAATTTCATTCGCTGAAGATCCTCCTCGGTCAGCTCGCGAACAACTCTGGCCGGTGAACCCAAGGAAAGAGTATAGGGTGGAATTTTCTTGTTTTCCGTAACTAGAGAACCTGCTCCTACTAAAGCATATTCACCGATCTCGGCGCCGTTTAAGACGATAGCCCCCATGCCGATTAATGTGCCTTGGCCTATCGTGCAGCCATGAATGATTGCGCCGTGCCCAACTGAGACATCGTCCATTACGATTAGCGGCTGACCGGTATTTACATGCCCGATCGCCCCGTCTTGAATGTTGCTGCGCTTTCCGATTGTAATCCCGGCCAAGTCGCCGCGAAGTACGGCATTATACCAGATTGTAGAATCCGCTCCGACTTTGACGTCGCCAATCAACTTGGCTCCATCCGCAACAAATACCGAATTATCGAGCAAAGGCATCTTTCCTTGATATCCCAGCAACACGACAACCACTCTCCCTTGATCATAAACTGCAACCTTAATTGGGAGTGATTTTAACAATACTCATGACCGTTGTCAACGGCTCACCGGTAAACGTTTTAGCCCTTGAGCAGCTTATGTACTGCGGACTTTCCAAATGGAGTCGTCTGCACGTACCTTACCCCCTGACCGTCTTCTCCGAGCCTTATCATTCCCAAATGGAGCATCATTCTCAAAATGCGTTCTTCGAAAATGGATTCCGGCGAATCGTAGAAGAAGGGCTTGATCAGGGACGATATCCTGTCATACAAAGAGGATACGGTTACCCACTCCCTCGAGCATCGTTCGATCCAGTACGCTAAAGAGAGCAAGTTAGGGATAGGCCCTTTATAAAGTCTTAACCAAAACGAGACGAACTGTATCATCGGCTCGCGTCTTTCTTCTGCCAAAAAGCT
>DJTQ01000113.1 GCA_002439285.1 Paenibacillaceae bacterium UBA6304 | reverse complement strand
CAACATCCTTATTCAAAAAATATTAGGAGGTCATACTGTATGAAAAAATGGACTTTTTCGTTATTGACGCTGGCTTTGGTTCTGGTGCTTGCCGCTTGCGGAAACAACAATGCAAAGAACGACAACTCGGGGGCGGCTAATACGCCGGCTGCCGAGAACGATGCCGCGAATACCCCGGCCGCTACTGAATCGGTCAAGCTGGTGGTAGGCGCCACCGTACCGCATGCAGACATCCTTAAGTTTATTGCGCCGAAGTTGAAGGAAGAGGGCGTGGAGCTGGAAGTCAGAGAATTCACGGATTATGTTCAGCCGAACGTTCAAGTATTCGAGAAACAACTGGACGCGAACTATTTCCAGCATCAGCCTTATCTTGATGAGCAAAACGCACAAAACAAATTTGATTTGGTGTCCGTGGTCGGCGTCCACGTCGAACCGATGGGTGCTTACTCCAAATCGCTGAAATCTGTGGATGAAATTGCAGATGGCGCGAAAGTGGCGATTCCAAACGATGTGACGAACGGCGGACGCGCACTGTTGCTGCTTGAGAAGCAAGGCCTGATCAAGCTTAAGGAAGGTGCCGGAATTACGGCCACCAAAGCGGATATCACCGAGAATGCGAAAAACCTGAAGTTCATCGAAGCCGATGCCGCGATGCTTCCGCGTCAATTGGAAGAAGTGGAGCTCGCATTGATCAACACGAACTATGCGCTTGAGGCCGATCTCAACCCGGTAGCCGATGCGTTGTTCATTGAGGATGCAGATTCGCCGTATACCAACATCCTGGTATCCCGTCCGGACAACAAGGATTCCGAAGCGATCCAGAAGCTGGCCAAGGCGCTGACTTCCGAAGATGTTAAGACATTTATCCAAGATACCTATAAAGGTGCTTTGGTACCGGCATTTTAAGAACGAATTCATTGAATTACAGGTCATCCCGCTGCTTTGCTGCAGCGGGATTTTTGTTGTATCTTGAAGACAAGCAACTAAGAACAGAGGGACAGCGTTTGTGGGAAAGTCTTAAATCTTTTATACTTGAAAAGAAGGTATTGGTGAGGAGGAGAAGGACGTTGATGGGAAAAGTCGCCCTGATTACGGGAAGCGCCAAAGGCTTGGGCAAGAAGACCGCGCTGACGCTGGCGGAGCAAGGCTGCCATATCGCGCTGAATTATGTACATAGTGAATCGGAAGCGCAGGCCCTTCAATCCGAGATTGAAAAGCTGGGCGTTCGTTGCATCGCCGTTCAGGGGGATATCTCCCGGCAGGATGAAATTGAGACGCTGGCCAATCAAGTTCAGGATTGCCTGGGAACGATCGACATCCTTGTGAATAATGCCGGGCCGTTTATCCGTGAGCGAAAGTTATTCACAGACTACAGCCAACAGGATATTCTGGCGATGATGAACGGTAACTTGGTCGGCACCCTGCTTCTGGATCATCTGGTCCTTCCGGGCATGCGGAACAAAGGCTGGGGACGCATTATCCATTTCGGGTTTGGTCATGCTTCGGAATCCCGGGCTTGGCCGCACCGTGCGGTGTATGCTGCCGCCAAAACCGGGCTCGTCTCTTTTACGAAAACCTTGGCGGTAGAAGAAGCTTCCTACGGCATTACAGTAAATATGGTGTGCCCTGGTGATATCCGCGGCCGGAATAAAGAGATTTCGATCGATGAAGCACGCGAATTATCCGACGGGGAGACGCCTTTGGGCCGTCCGGGCAGCGGAGAGGATATCGCGCGCGTGATTTCGTTCCTTTGTCATAAAGACTCCGATTTTATTACCGGCAACATCATGGACATTTCCGGAGGACTCGATCCGATTCGTCCGTGGATCAAACCCTCTTAACTAACGGCACATCGCTAAAATAAAAACACGGTCCCTCCGGCAATGCCGGATGACCGTGTTATTTGTGCTGCTGTATATCTTAAAATACTTGTACGACCTCTTGCACGCCTTCAACTTCTTCAAACAGTGCGCGTTCGATCCCGGCTTTGAGAGTAATGGTGGAGCTTGGGCAACTGCCGCAGGCACCCATCAATCTCAGCTTGACGATTCCGTCCTCCACGTCGACCAATTCGACGTCTCCGCCGTCACGTTGCAGGAAGGGGCGAAGTTTGTCCAGAACTTCCAGCACCTCGTCATACAATTTATCTTGTACGTTTTCACTCATTGTTTTCAACTCCTTTCCTTTCCTATATATTATATTACAAAAACCTTTAAATTTAAATGCTTCACCGACGGGAGAGGTGCGGTTGAAACCAATTATTGAATTTTGTGCAAATAATGCCGGGTTTGGAACGGATGTCATCTTGAATCGGCTGAAAGAACAGCACGATTGCGAAGTCATCGAGTACGGTTGCCTTACGGGCTGCGGGATGTGTTACATGTCTCCGTACGCCTTGGTTAATGGAGACACCGTGGCTGCAGAAACCGCTGAACAGTTGTATGATGTCATTCTGGAACTAATCAAAGAGATTGAGTCGTTAGATTAGTATAGAAGAAATCTCTTATTCCGTTACCCTAGATGGTGCTTGGATAGCCAAAGCACACCGCTCTTAAGCAAACGCGGCACGCGGCCGGTAACCTGGGATCTGCCCATTAAGCCGAATCCGGCCTTTTTGCCGAGGGAACCTAACGTGCCCTTCAGCTTGATCGGTTGAAGTCTCGGCGTTTCTCCGCGCCATTGGGCAGAGACAATATGGGCAATCTGGTGGCCTTGGCCTTCGGCTGCCTGAGCACTTGGAGCGTAAGGAAGACTGGCACAGTCTCCGCAGACGAAAACTTCCGGATAATCCGGAATCTGATAATACTCTCCAAGCAGTACGCGACCTTGGCGGTCCTTGGCAACGTTCAGATTCTGAACGAGCTCAACCGGCCGGATTCCCGCCGTCCAAACGGTGACATCGGATAACAAATTCCCGTTCTCATGATGGATGACTCCCGCCTCCAGAGATTGAATCGAGATATGGGAGAGCGTCTCCACCTCATGTTCGTGGAACCACTTTGTAACATAGGTAGACACTTTTGGCGGAAAAGCCGAGAGCAGGCGGGACCCGCGGTCAATGAGTGCAATGTTCAAATCGGGACGGCTCTCCCGGAGTTCCGCCGCAATCTCGACGCCGCTGAGTCCGCCCCCTACGATGTTGATTTGGCTGTAAGGCTTGGCATTGTTCAGCCTCATATAGGTTTCGCGTACCGCCGAGAAGGATTGGATGCTACAGGAGAACTCTTCCGCACCCGGAATGTTGTGGTAGTTATCGGTACAGCCCAGAGCAATGACAAGCTGATCGTATTCTAAGGCGGGCTCTTTCCCCTCGGCAAAATAGATCTTCCGGTTCTCGAGATCGACGGATTCAACTTCCCCATACTTGATATTCAGGTCATGGTAATGGGGAAAGGGAACCCGAAGCTCGTGATCCGACGCCGTACCGGCGGCTAAAGCGTAGTATTCGGTCTTTAGGCTTTGAAACGGCATTCTGTCAATCAGCGTAATTTGAATATCCGCAGGAATATGTCCTTTAAAAAGTTCGTGAATAATGGTGGTTCCGCCATAGCCTCCACCCAGAATAACGAATTGTTTCATCTCCTCGTATTCCTTTCCGCCGGGGGCTGTTTTGGGAGCCCGCTAAGCCTTATTCATATACCTGGACTTCATTATAGAAGGTGTCCCGCTCGACCGGAATCCGTCCGGCCCCTTTAACCAGCCACACGAGCTCTTTGCGGGTCAAGCCGTCCGGCGTCAGAGCGCCTGCCGCATGGCTGATCTGCTCTCTAAGAATCGTGCCATGCACATCGGAAGCGCCAAAGGTGAGAGCAACCTGGGTCAACTGAACGCCGATATTAATGAAATAAGCTTTGATATGCTGAATGTTGTCCAGCATCAAGCGGCTGATTGCAATGGTCTTGAGATCCTCATAAGCCGAATTACGACGCATGATTCCCGCGTTCTTGTTGCGGGGCTGCATGGACAACGGAATGAATACCATAAACCCGCCGGTCTCGTCCTGAAGCTCGCGGATCTGGATCATATGACGGATCCGGTCCTCATGGGATTCAATGGAACCATAGAGCATGGTCGTATGAGTTTTCATCCCCAGCTTGTGAGCGGTCCGATGGACATCCAAATATTGGTCAACATTGGCTTTTTCCACTTTCATTTTCTCCCGATACTGGTCGGATAAAATTTCAGCGCCGCCTCCGGTCAACGTTTTCAGTCCGGCCTTCTGCAGCTCCATCAGGACTTCCTTCGTACTGAGCCCGCTAATCCGGGTGAAAAATTCAATCTCCGCCGCAGTATAAGCTTTGATCGTAATGTCCGGGAAACGCTCGTTGAGTGCTTTGAGAGAATCTACATAGTATTGGAACGGAACATGCTGGTTATGTCCGCCCACGATGTGGAATTCGCGTACCCCAGGAGTAATATGCTGCTCTACGTAGGCGATCATTTCCTCGCCGGATAAAGTATAGGATCCTTCTTCACCCTGGTCCCTGCGGAAGTTGCAGAATGCGCAATGCGATTCGCAAATATTGGTGAAGTAAAGGCTCATGTTTTCGATAAAATAAACTTTCTTCCCATTCTTTCGCAAATTGACCTCATTGGCCAACTGACCAATGGTTAGCAAATCGTCGCTTTCATATAAATATACCCCGTCCTCGAGGGTCAAGCGTTCCCCTTGCCGTACTTTTTCCACTATTTCAGCCATTCTTCTATCGATGTTCGTTGTTGCAGTCGTGAACATGACGTTACCTCCGTTTCCTTTAGAGGATCTCTCCGGATCCCTCGTTACAGGCATTTTAAACCACTTTCCCATTATAAACCTCGATTTGAAAAGGGACAACACATGGAACAAGTGGAAAACTAATGCGCTGCTATATAAATCACACTCGCTTGAGGGTAACGGGGATGTGGAGTATACTTTGAATATAAAGGAGGGGTTATGATGATTGAAATCTCGGATAGTGCCGTTCAGCGGATTAAGGACATGATTGCCGGAGAGGAGACGCCGGATATGTTTCTCCGTCTCGGAGTGAATCCCGGCGGGTGCAGCGGCTTTTCATATAGCATGGGATTGGATGATCAGGAGGACGAGGGTGACGTCTACCTGGATATTAAAGGGATCAAGGTGGTAGTCGGCAAGGAGAGCGTCCGTTATTTGAACGGACTTGAAATCGACTTCCAGGAGTCGGGCATGTCCGGCGGCTTCACGATCAATAATCCAAACGCCATCGCTTCCTGCGGCTGCGGCCAATCGTTCCGCATGCGTGACGAAGAGGGCAAACCGGAAGTTTGCGACTGATTAACGCGGACACTGTGGTAGTTATACACAAAAGACGATTAAACGTTGCTATCGCCGTTTAATCGTCTTTTTTTATTTAGCCTCACTCAATCATATATCTAAACGTAGGAAACATTTGAAATACTTCTCCTTTTGAATTGAGCACGTGAAGCTGATATTCCATATCATCTAGGATCGTTTTAAATTGATCTTCACTAATTTCAACATCAATCTCTTCGCCAAAAGATAAACTGTAATTTAACCGGCCATCGGAACTTATTTTACCGGGAATGATATCGGAACCTTTTTTGTCAAAAATGCTTTGAACAGGCTCGGGGTATACAATAACAAAGGAATATGTAATCCCGCTCTTTAATATCGTATATAATTTTTCGTTGAATATATAATCCATCGTAAATTCAATTTTCTTATCTTTGTGGACAATTTCAAATTTATTTACAGTGAAATTAGGAGGCGTGAAAATTCCTTCAATGTCTTTATCGGAGTATTGAGGTTCCTGAGAAGGGGAAATTACCTCACTGGTTGCTGGAGGCTGATCAAGTCCTGCGGAGTTGTTGTTTGTAACTTCCTTATGAATAGGTTCATTTGTATTCTTCGGTAAAGGACTTGAACATCCGGATATGATTACTAGCAGTACAATGAGAATAATCTTTTTCATCATTACCTCGGTATAAGTAGTTCTCTATACATAACACTTAAATAGTCCTTTTAGTTCTCATTCTTCGATAAATCGATTCCTGATTATGTTTGTTTCAGAAGGAAACGGCTATGCCGAAAGGTCAAAGATCTTCCGGCACAACCGTTTCAATTGATTTGTATTTATAGATCTTGAAAAGGTCAAATCCAAAACCTTCTACCTTCATTATCAAGCAGTAATCGAAACCATTCCTTGAAGTCTATAGATAATTCAAAAAAACTATAGTTACTTTGGCATATTACATATGATTTACTGCTTTCAACATTTGAAGTATTAATAAAAAAGACATCTCCTACACCATTATACTCACCGATCATACACCATTCCTTTGGATAGGCAGAGCGTAATGAATTATTACCAAGATAATAACTGTTATAATACGAGATAATCTCTTTAGTTGAATAAATATCGACACACTGAGTTAAATCAGGATCTAAAAATAATTGTGCACCATTATGTATCCTTAAAAAATCAAGGTAGGCTTCCGGGAGCTGCCACCCTGTCAAGGCTATGAGATTCTCTATCTCTTCTTCACTGGCCGGCCTAGGTCCCCAATTAAATGAAGCTTCCCATTCGTGATTGGATTCGTCCTTAATATACATTTTATTGTTAACTAAGTTACCTTTAAAGTTTTTGATTATAGTATCCACTTGGGTCCACCCTTCTAACTAAGAATATAAACCAAAGATATTTTACTATATAAGGAATGTCGAAAGATGTTGGAAAGTGAAGAGTAAATAACATTTAGATTATTTATGGAAATTGAATAAGGATTAATAATAACGACGAAAAAGGCTGTACCGGAAGGTCCAAGGATCTTCCGGTACAGCCTTTCTATTTCACTTACTGGCCTTGCTCCGGATTGGTTACTTTAACGGTAACTTCCACATCGGGGCCGGGCTCCTCTGCGTTCGCCAATGGATCGTAGAGATGAGAACGCATTTCGAACCATTTGAACAGGTGGGTAATAACGACCTTAAGCACGGCATAGCCGGGCACCGCTAAAATGATCCCCAATACACCGAACAAATTTCCGGCGGTTAAGATAACGAAAATAATCGTAATCGGATGGATTCTCAACGTTTTCCCCATGATTTGCGGAGAAATGAATTTGCCCTCGATCAATTGCACCACGGTCCAGACGATGATCAGTTTTAACAGCATGAACGGAGACGTAACGATCGCGATAATAAGCGCAGGCGTAATGGCAATCGCAGGCCCCAGATAAGGTACGATGCTGGTAAATGACGCGATAATCGCGAGTACCAAGGAATAATCCATGCCGATGATCAAAAAGCCGATATACAGCAAGACCCCGATACAGAAGCTGACGATGATTTGTCCGCGGATGTAAGAACTGATTTGGCCGTTCATTTCCGACATAACCCGGTTGGTCTGGTTGCGGAATCGTACAGGGACATATCTCAAGATGAAGCCGGGAAGTTTCTTGCCGTCCTTGAGCAAGTAGAAGAGAATGAACGGAACGGTTACGATGGCCAGAATAATATCTTTCAGCGCGCCCAGAAATCCGCCGATGCCGGACCAGGCGTTATCCAGGATAGAGGTGGCCTGTTCGGAGATCGTTTCCCCCAGTTTTGTCGGATTGAATCCGGTCGATTCCTGAACCTGATGAAAGAAATTACTGCCGATTAATTTTTCGAATTGCACTTGCACTTCATAACTGTATTTCGGGAAGTTGTCGATCAGATCGGTGATCTGCCGCTGCACGATTGGAACGACGGAAAGGATCACGATCGTGATGACGCCTACGATTAACAGGTAAAGAGCAACGATGGTATAGACGCGGGGGATGCCTTTGCGCTCAAGCCAATCGACCAGAGGATTCAGTAAATAATAGATCGCGCCGGTTAGCAAAATCGGAAACAGTACGGTCTTAAGCAGTACAGTGATCGGTTTAAACACAAAAGAAACTTTATCGAAAATCAGAATATTCAGTCCGATCAATGCCAAAATCAGAAGAAAAACTACAAACCGGTTATTCAGAAAAAATTTCTTGAAGCGTTCGCTCCAGCTATTCGTGCTTCCCATGAAAGCAAAGTCCTCCTGTCGGTATCAAGTCTTATTAAAGGTAGTTCAAAAAATCATCTTTCCACGACGAAGCAGATCATGAAGCGGATTCGACGTCGAATCTTGAATTCAGCCGGGCCTTC
Organism: Paenibacillaceae bacterium UBA6304; assembly: GCA_002439285.1. Lineage (GTDB taxonomy): Bacteria > Bacillota > Bacilli > Paenibacillales > Paenibacillaceae > Fontibacillus. The sequence goes on along the minus strand of DJTQ01000113.1, from coordinate 19,061 downwards.
CGTTGCTCACGTACCCCATGTACCCCATGTACCCCATGTACGCTCCGCTACTCACCTGACTTTTTGAACACGCACTAATATAGTATTACGCAAAAAAACCAATTAGTTTCAGAGATTTACGAAAAAATTGCCGGAAATAAAAAGATTCATATCTCCTCGGTTATCGAAGGATATGAATCCCACCCTGTGACGAGCTCTAGAAGAACTGCTTCTCTACCATAAAAACTACCATGCCCGCGGCCACCAGCGAGAATGCGATACATCCGGCGCCCAGCCCTTTGCGGGATCCCTTGGCGAATTTGAACCCCGTAATGAACAGCATGACCGTAATCGCCGCCAGCATTAGTGACATGGCGATCATGGCAAACCAGTATAGGATTTCGAACATGTTCTCCATCGTAGTTTCTATCATGATGCAAGGAACCCCCTCTGCAATAAATCATGTTAGCCCTTACTATACGTTAATTTATTCATTTTGCAAAGAAGCGGGGAAGGTAAAACAGGCACGCGCCGCGGACAATCATCCAAGAACACCAGACCAGGTTTGAGTATGAATAACTTATAACGGAAAGGGGATGGTGTCATGGCGGGAAGACAACTGGCCAACAAATGGCTCAAAACGGAAGCGCTACTCAGCAACGCAGACGTGGCCGCCCACATACCGCAAACCCGATTGTATAGTGCGGAATCGTTAAGGAGCATGCTGCATCTGTTTGGTATGGTGGTCATTAAGCCGCTCAGAGGCGGTGGCGGCTACGGAGTTATAAAAGTGGCCTGGACCCGAGGGTTGTACTCTTTTACTTATAATTCCGCCCAGAAATCGTTCAGAAGCTTCGAGGCTATGTTCCAAGCGTTAAACCGGGTAAAGGTCGGCCGGAAATACATGATTCAGCAAGGCATTCACTTGGCCAGAATCGCTGGCCGCCCCATTGACTATCGCGTAAAGGTAGCTAAACAGAATGGAAGCTGGATTTACCGGTCGATGGTGGGGAGACTGGCTCGTCCCGGTTTGTTCGTCACGAATTTGTGCAAAGGAGGGACCTTATTAACCGCCAAGCAGGGTTTAGGTCTATCTCTTCGCAGAAAAGGAGCCGCAAGGCAAAAACGCCAGGAAATGCGCAACCTCACAAACACTTGCATCGGGATTCTCGAATCCGCGTTTCCGGGCATCGAACAACTAGGATTTGATTATGGAATTGATCGAGGCGGGAGGCTGTGGATATTTGAAGTAAATACTCGGCCGCAATAATTTTTGGTTCGGGGGGTTTATTCCAAAGTTCCACAGGTTAATAAAGTATAAAAATTACGTGAAATAAATATTTTTTTGGTTGGGAAATAGGGCTGAAATATCCTGTGAATAACTTTTATCCACATTATCCTATCTTATTCTACAATGAATGAGCTTTATTACTAACATGTTATTCACAGGATTTCCACAGCCTTTTGTGGATAACAGGAACGCTTGTTCTGCCGGGAATTTCTTGTTATGATGAGGAAAAATATAGAAGGGATGTGTTATCAATGGCGATGTTAACAGACGAGATGCTGCTCGAATCCTATCATATGGCTACTTCGCTTCAATTGGACCGGGAGTTCATTGCACTGCTGTTGGCAGAGATCCATAGACGCGATCTAATGACTTTTTCTCCTCTCTTACATTAAATGGGTAACTGTCGATTTGTGATGGACAAGCTGACATTAAGGCGCTTTCCAAGCGTTGACATGATAAATATAGGCTTCATGGCAATGCGAGCACATCACCACATGTTCGCAACCTGAAGGAGCTTGAACGGAATATGCCGAGGTGTACTGGTCTGCCGAGCCATAGGGACTGTAAGGTCCGGCGTAGTCCTCTTTTTTACCGACGTTTTCCAGTATGTAACCGCAATCGGGACAGTTCGCAGACAGCTCTGCCATTCCGTTGCATAGAGGGCATATATAAGACAAAGGGTATCTCTCCTTTACAGCAAGTATTTCCTGCGTAAAGTTAAGATACCCTTTTTTGTTTCATCTCATGTAACTAGATCTTCATGTTGCTGCTATGCCCAGGAGATAACTTGGCGTCCGGATCAATGTACACCTTTGCGTTATTGACAGCGGTTGGCGCTTCGCCGAATCCGACGGCGATCAGGTCAAGCTTGCCGGGATAAGTAGTGATGTCGCCAGCTGCAAAAATGCCAGGAATGGAGCTCTCCATGCGGGAATCGACTACAATGGCATTGGAGTCGATCTCCAGCCCCCATTCCGCGATCGGTCCGAGTGAGGAAACAAATCCGAAGTTGACGATGACATCATCGACTTCGATCTCCTGCGTTTCCTGCGTTTTACAGTGTGAGAGGGTAACGCGTTCGATCTTGGTATCCCCGTGCAAAGCGGTAATTTCCATCGGGGTAATAACCTGAACGCTGGAAGCCATCAAATTCTCAACGCTATGTTCATGGGCGCGGAATTTATCACGACGGTGAATGAGTGTGACCTGCTCGGCAATGGGCTCGAGCATGAGCGCCCAGTCTACCGCGGAGTCTCCGCCACCGCTGATCAATACGCGACGGCCTTGGAATTTGCTGAGATCGCTAACGAAATAATGAAGATTGCTTTTTTCGAATTGAGCAGCGTTCTCCAGCTCCAAGCGGCGCGGCTCGAATGCTCCGACCCCGGCTGTAACAATCAGGGCGCGGGCATGATGGACCTCTTTGTCGGTCGTGACGATAAAATGACGCTCGTCTTTCTTCTCGATCTGCAGCACTTTTTCTTCCAGACGAATGTCCGGATTAAACATCTTTAGCTGCTCGTTCAAGTTATGGACCAGTTCTTGACCGGTAATTTTAGGGAAACCGGCGATATCGTAAATATTTTTCTCAGGATACAGGGCGGCAACCTGCCCTCCCAGCTGAGGCATACTTTCGATTAATTTAACGGACGCTTTACGCATTCCGCCGTAAAAAGCAGCAAACATGCCTGCCGGCCCGCCTCCGATAATGAGCAGGTCGGTAAATTCGCCGCTTACAGGTTGGGATGACACAAGCAAACACCTCCGGTTGATTTCAGAAAACTTTATACTGTCATTTCTACTTTATTATAGCTATCGTATCAGGGCCTTGCAAAGCGGACCAAAAATTGTCGAATTTAAGTTGGGAAAGGTCTGTAAAACGCCGGGAAACAGCGTAAAATAAGACTTGATCTTTTATACAAAAGCCGATATTATTCAAATGTATGTACACAGATATGTGACGAAAAGAGTACATTTATGAAAATGGTGTGTATTATTTTTGATAATTATTCGGCAACGGTTTAAAATAAATGTGACAAATGTCGCACAATAACAAAATGGATTGTCACCAGAGACTATTTTTTTATGTGTATAATTTCACATTAGAGTTTTTGGTTTTATATAAAATATAGAGCTTCAACCCCTGGAAGGAGAACAAGCCTGATGAGTACCATACCTAAAATCGTCATTCTTGGTGCGGGATATGGCGGTATTTTGACTGCGCAGCGCCTGCAAAAAGAATTGAATTACAATGAAGCAGACGTTACCCTGGTGAACAGGCATGATTACCATTACTTCACCACGCATTTGCATATGCCTGCGGCCGGAACCGATTCCATAGAGCATACACGCGTTCCGATCTCCAAATTGATCGATGAATTCAAAATCGACCTCGTTAAATCGAATGTTCAGGAGATTCGTCTTTCGGACAAAAAGGTCGTTCTTCAAGACGGGACGCTGTCTTATGATTATCTGATCATCGCGCTCGGCGGAGAACCGGAATCATTCGGCATACCGGGCCTGTCGGAATATGCCATGACGATTCGCAGCATCAATTCGGTGCGATTGATCCGTCAGCATATCGAATACCAATTTGCCATGTTTAAGATGGATGAGAGCCGTACAGACCGTCTTAATTTCGTTGTGGGCGGTGCAGGTTTCAGCGGTATTGAATTTGTTGCTGAGCTGGCGGACCGGATTCCTTATCTCTGCAAAGAATATGACGTCGATCCGAGTATGGTGAATGTGTATAATGTAGAAGCTGCTCCTTCCGCGCTTCCAGGCTTTGATCCGGAGCTGGTTGATTATGCCATGGAGGTCCTGAAGAAGAAGGGCGTTCAGTTCAAAATCGGTGTAGCGATTAAGGAATGCATGCCGGATGGCGTCGTGTTGGCTACCGGTGAAGAGATTAAATCCGCTACTGTCGTTTGGACCGGAGGTATCCGCGGCAACCGGCTGATTGAAGCGGCAGGCTTCGAAACGGCTAGAGGCCGCGTCAAGATCGATGAATATTTGCGCGCGCCAGGCCACGAGCATGTGTTTATCATCGGGGATAACTCGCTGATGTTTAATCCGGAAGGCCGTCCGTATCCTCCGACTGCGCAAATCGCCATGCAGCAGGGGGTCATTTGCGCACAAAACGTAGTAGCTTCGATCCGCGGCAAAGAGTTCAAGAAATTTCTCTTCAGCAATAAAGGGACGGTTGCTTCCCTGGGTAAAGGGGAAGCGGTGGCGACTGCCTTTGGCAAAAAGTACAAAGGCTGGGTGGCCGCTCAGCTCAAGAAGCTGGTCGATATGCGCTACCTGTTTATTATTGGCGGCATTCCTCTCGTCCTGAAGAAAGGCAGATTCTTGTAGAATGCGGCACTGCAGCGTTCAAGTCCGGGGGCTGCTGACCCGGGAGGAACTCGACCGGTACAACGGCCTAATGGAGGTCGGTTCCTACCTCGAATCCCAGCAGCAATACGATCTGGCCTATACAGTTCAAAAGGAAGTCGATATCCTGATTCTTCCGGCGATCGAGCGTCTTAAGGAGAAGAGTCGGGACCGCGACCGTGCCACGGCAGAATTTCTGGAATCGCTGCGCAAGCAGCAGGAAGAAGATGGAGAAGAAGATTAATTACGCTCGAGACGTATCCGAGAGGGTGTCCTAAAAGTAGATATCTAAATCTATTTGAGGGATAGCCCTCTTTTAGGAATAGGACAATCTTTTGAAAAAGGAGCCAGCCAAGAGATGTTATTCTTGGCTGGCTCTTCTCTTTGCCGGGAGGAGTATATGTGCTAAGTGTAAGCGTAATCTCATATATTCGCCGCTGGGATCAATAGGAGTGGCTGTTGGGAGCAAATTAGCTGTATTACCTACAGTTAATTACCGTGAATCCAGTCGTTCCGGGTAATTAACTGGATTTCATACAGTTAATTCTTATCCTTTTCGCTCTTTTCGCTACAAGGGCCTAAATTAGCTGTAGGTTTTCCAGTTAGTTTGGTCCGGACCTGGCCTACCGCGCGAAATAACTGTAGGTTTTCCAGTTAATCTTCATAGGAGCGGGCTGGTGAGCCCAGGGAGGAGAGCGACATGGTGAAAGTGAGCTTGGTCAGGAGAAAGAAGGTGGCCTTCAGCCAACTATGGTTACTCTTGGGATACCCCCTTCTGCATGTTTTGTTCTTGAAGTCTACTCGGCGAATTAAAAATGAAATAAAAACACCGCCCGGACAAGCCGGGCGGCCATTGAAAGAACACTATAGTTTAAGCATTTCCTCGAACAATTGCTCATTCAGCAGGTTGCCGACGTAGAAGGAACCGAATTCCCCGAACCGGGCGCTGACTTCGTCAAAGCGCATCTCATAAACCAGCTTCTTGAATTGCAGGGCATCGTCGGAGAACAGGGTGACGCCCCATTCCCAGTCGTCGAGTCCAACAGAACCGGTGATGATCTGTTTGACCTTGCCGGCATAACCGCGCCCGATCATGCCGTGGCTGCGCATCATTCCCCGGCGCTCTTCCATCGAAAGCATATACCAGTTATCGTTTAAATCGCGTTTCTTGTTCATCGGATAGAAGCAAATGTATTTGGATTTCGGCAGAATCGGCTGTAACCGGGCCATCACTTCCGGGTTGGCCTTTGGATCTCCGTCGCCCGAAGCCATGTAGTTGCTCAATTCGACGATGCTGACGTAAGAGTAGGCTTTGGTCGTATATTGCGCAAACGTCGTTTTGTTAAAGGCATTTTCAAGAGCGTTTAATTCCTCCAGCGTTTCGCGCAGATGCATAAACACAAAATCAGCCTTTTGCCCCACGATGGAGTAAACTGCCGTGCTGCCTAATTTGTTTTGCTCGGCTAGATTCCATTCCTGCAAGAAGGTGTGCAGTTCTTCCAGAGCGCCCGCGCGCTCCTCGTCGTCTGCCGCTTTCCATGCCGTCCAGTTGATGGACCGGAAATCGTGCAGGGCGTACCAGCCTTCTAAAGTCAATGCTGCTTCATTCATTTATGCTCACTCCTAAATTATCATTGTTATGTCCCGTTCATCACATCCCTAAGGATGCGCTTCTCTTATTGTATCCCAACGTTAAGGGAAGGAGCAAACGGAATCACCCTGCTTTCAAGGAAAGTTCATTGATTCGCAACATTTTTTTTAGTAAACTATCTACTAGTTCTTGATCTTGTGATATTAATTATAGTGTGACTAAAGAAGGGTGGGAACTTGGGTGGGATGGCTGATTGTTTTGGTGCTGATGGTTTTGTTCTTTGTCATGATGTTCGGCATCGGATTTATTCTTAATATGCTTATGAAGACAACCTGGTTTCCGGCTTACGTTTTTATTATCGTCATTTTGCCGATCGTCGTGTACAGCTTGTGGGACCATGATCAAGGCTTCGGAGCCTACCTGGCATCCTTCCGAGTGGTGGATTATTTGACGGCGCTTGCGGGGCTCGCAGGTGCGATATTGAGCGGATGGACGATTCGCAAACTGCGGATCGGCGGCTATAAGATGTTCTGATGGAAATGAACTAGTTGAAGAAATGAAGAAAAACCCCGGGCCTTGTTTGTTGCCCGGGGCTTTCGCATGTTGGAGCCGCTCAATCCTTTTGCCCCAGTTTCCACTTTTGATATTCTAAGAAATCCCGAAATTCCTTCTTGCTTATACCAGAGGACATAGCTTCTTGTACTAGCGACGACCATTCCGGGTCGAGCGTGGAGTCCGAAGGACCGTCTCCATACAGCAGCAAGTTAATCGAAACATTCAAGGCATCGGCCATTTTTTGAAGGAATGAGATTGAAGGATTGGATTGGATTCCCCGTTCAACATTGCTCAAATAAGACTTGGCGACTTCCGCCGTATCGGCCAGCTCTGATAAGGAATAGCCACGCTCTTGCCTGATTTTCCGGATGCGTTCCCCAATTTGGTCTGCCATGTAGCCGTCGCCCTTCTGTAGTAATATTTTTAAGATATTATACCAAAAAATGCTGTATTGGACAAAGACGGAAGCCGCATTCAGGGAAAAGGAAAAGAACACTGCAACCACCGGCAAGCGGGGAATACGGTGTTCTTGTTAAGGCTGTAGAGCGCAGCGTGTATGTTTATTTTGCTACGCCGTTACCTTGCTTAGCAGTGAAAGTCCATTTGAGATTCAGGGAATCACCTTGGAATTGGTTCTGATCCGCATTGTTGTCTACGAATTCGAACTTAACAATCAGGTTGTCAGAATCTCCGGCCCGGAGTCCGCCGCGTTCTTCAAACCAGCCCAGCCAAGTGTTCTCCACGGCATCCGGGGAGAGGCTTTGCAGAGCGGATAAGGTAGTTTCATAAATGACAGTCTCATCTTTATCGATATTCGTCAAGAATTTTACTCTAATATGGTTGCCGAAATCGTCGGTATTAGCGGGAGCGCCCGCACGGTTAGTTACCGTATAAGAAGTAGCCAGATTTACTTTTCCGATGTCCAGGGAGCCGTTGTTTTTCAGCTTGAAAGTGCGGATTGCATAGTCTCCAGGCTTCAAATTACCTACGTCGATAATAGCTGTCGGATCGGCATTCAGATCCAGAGTTCCCGCCGCAAAAGTTCCGGTGGTTTCAACGGAGTCGCTAAAGTAAGCGAACGTGCCTCCTCCGATCAAGGTTAAGCCGAGTGCTGCGGTTACTACGCCAAAGCCCAAAGTTTTCTTGATTCCCATGAACAAATTCCTCCCGCTTTCTAAAATAATTTTATATTGCATCCCTATGAAATCATAAGGAGAACAATCTACTGAAATTACGTCGTCTTCGGACTGGCTTCCTCGGTAGGACCTTGTCTTTTCTCCTCCAGTGACGAAATGGCCTTCCAGAGGGAGATGACGGCATAGATGAATAGCAGCATCCCGGGAACAATCAAAAGGGTGACATTTCCGAGCTTCGTGCCGGCAAAGCTTAAAATGTAGCCGATGTAAGGGATCGTAAAGCCCGTATAGCGGCCGATGACGTTTGCCGATTGGACCGGTTCCATATCCGGGGCGTCATTGCTGTCTCCTTTGGTCCGGTAGATGACCTGGCCTGTTTGCTCATTTTTGGCGACCTCCACGATGCGATGGGTAATCAGCCGGTTCTCGTCAGCGCGGAAAGTAATGATATCGCCCTTTTTGAATTCCGAGGTGTCTCCGCCGGGTTTAATCGCTACAATAGATCCTGTATGGATGGCCGGTTCCATCGAGCCGGAAAGAACGCTTTTTAACTGGTAACCATAAAAGGTCGGCGCCCCGCCGGACACTTTGGACAGAATGACTGACCCTGCGACTCCAATAAAAAGAAGCACCATGATAACCGTCAGGCTTTGGCCCAGTATTCGTTTAAAATTCATTTGCATCGACTCCTGTACCTGTTTGATTCGATTCTGTATTATCTGGGGAATCAATAGGCTCGCTACCGCTTCCGGCTTCTTGGGGATTATTCTCGCCTGGCGGCGTTTCGGCGTTGCCGGACTCAGTGCCCGCAGGCTGCTCCACTTGCTCCTGCTGTTGTTCTTCTTGCTGTTCTTGCTGTTCTTGCTCCAACCGTATCGCTTCTTCTAACTCAAGCTGCTTTGCCGCCTCTGCTTCAGCCCGTTCTTGTGCCTCTGCCGCTTCGAGCAGACTTGCTCGTAGACCCTCCAATTTGAGGATGTCGGAAGACAGATTAGTCATTGAGGATGACATTGATTGCTGCATCCCGTTGTAATAGGACAACAGTTCCTGGCTCACAGGATCTCCGCTGACGGAAACTCCATCGAATATATAAACCCCTTCAATCCGATTGCTGGATAGATAGGGAAGGCGGTCAAGCTCGAGTCCTGCATCGTAAATTTTTTGCAAAAAAACAAGAATATCGTTCAGCGAGTCTCGGAGGGAAACTGACAGAAATTGTGGTTGATTTAACCGGTTGCCGATGCTGCCGAGTAGGGAAGCTTGCTTGATTTCAACGCAATTGGGCTGGGACTGCCGAATAAGTTGGAGCAAATCCAGGTTAATCGCCGAACTGGCTGCCATTTCGCGGGTTAGCTGATCCCACGTGTTCCGGTTACTGTCATAAATAAGCTGAAGATTCTTAAGCTGACCGGTTAATTCATCGATCTGTCCTGATACGCTGTCGGCGGCTGTTGCGGGGTCCATTCCCCCGGGAGCGGCGGATTCGCTTTCACCGTAAGTCGAACTGGTGACGGTGTGGTTGCTGACTGCCCACGAGCTCCAAGTCGCTTCGTATGTTGCATAGGTTACTGTGACCGGCTGCAAGCTATTTTTATAAGCTGAAGCTTGTTCCAGACGGGTATTTAAATCCGTCAGCAAGCTTTCGATTCTCTCCGGAAAAATTTCGCAGGCTTGAATTCCTGTATAGTCTTCCTTAGAGCTGTTAAATTCCCCGTATGTGGTTCCGACCTGCTGCGAAGCGTAAATTAATAAAGTGGAAAGTACCATACTGGATTGAACCGTTCTGATCATACAGCGTTGCCGCTGCTTTCTTCTCGTCTTCCGAATCGAGCCCGATCTGGTTCTTCGCAGATAAAGTCCTCCCTTCCATCTGCATATGTAATCAGTGCGTGCTGTTCTAAATTTCGTTCGTTATAGCGAATGACTAGCAACTCGAATATATTCAATTTGCGCCCAAATGAAAACCTGGAAATTCAGGCGTTTGTTCCTTATAAAGAACGATTTTCTATGTGAATCGCCGTTTTCCTGAAAAATACGCTTATTTCACTATTTTTTTCTTTATTGAGAACAACAAAGAGGCCTGATTTGATAAATAGACCACTTTCGTGAAAATTGCTGTTCATCTAACAAAATCAGCTATTAATTATTTTAAAAATCCAAATATTTCTTTACCTACAACGACAATGTTTTTATGCGGTTTCTTATATAATGATTGTAAATCTTCATTAGTCTTTGCTAACTTGGTTACTTGAATCGGATGCTGCCAGTAAAGGGGCAAACTTGCTGAAAGGCAGGGGCGCAAAGTTTCGGATCTAAGGTAGAAATACTAGGATGGCCGGACTGCCTGGGACATATCAAGATTACATAGGGGGAGAATGTAGTTGGAAAAGTCCGCCCAGGTCTTCGTGGATGAAGGGTATGACATGGAAGTGGATCCGGAATGGGTGAATTTGCTTATAATGGCTAAGGAGTCGGGAATTCCGATCGAAGTCGTCCGCAGTTTTTTAAGAGGGGATTATCGGGGGTATTCGGAGTATAGCGGTTAACTATATTTTGCTGCATGACAATAAATAGAAGAATGGAGATCATCCTGTGCGTGCGGGAGGGTCTCCGTTTTGTTTTTTTTGGATTGTACTCGAAACAAGGGAATCGGGCAAATAAGACGATAAACTCAGATAGACCCGCAGGAAGGGAAAAATTTAGCGTTTTTTGTAAGGTTTTAAGGATTCGGGGTAACGGGATTTATGATAGAATAGATAAAGTCTTAATGTTCGTGGTTGGGAAGGAGTGTTGAAGCCGTGCGCATGAACAACATGCTACATTATACTGAAAATCACCATTATTGCGTGTACCGTGACTTCTCTCTCAGTCCTGTGGACGACAAAATGCTTGGACTGATCTATCAGCCGATGGTCGGAGCGTTGGCCGTCGCGTTATATCGGTTGCTTTCAGAGCAAGTGGCCTTGGATCAGGTAGGTTATTCGGCTGTTGAACAACAGCGGGGCTTATTTTTGACGATGGGGCTGGAACCTAGCGAGAAAGGGCGTGCAATCCTGATTGAGCAGGCGTCCAAACTGGAAGCTGTCGGATTGTTGCAGACGAGCCGGTTATACATACCGGATGGCGACGACTATTTATATGAATACGAACTTCAGCCGCCGCTGTCTCCGGCCGAATTTTTCCGCACCCAGCATTTGACGTTGCTGCTTCGCGATAAAATCGGCAAATTTGCGGTGTTGGCGTTGCGGGAACGTTTTTTTTGTGCGGAACCCGGAGATATGTACGGTTTAACTTATAATAAGGAGAATATTTCGGTACCTTTCTATGAAATATTCGAGCTTAATACGCATTCTATCGATTATGAACTGGAACAGGCGATTGCCGAGACATCTATTGCAAGACAGCCTGGGATGAAAACGGTCGAAGAAGAGGAAGCGCTGAATTATGCCGATATTATTGTCCGCTTTCCGCGGGAATCGGTGAATCGTGCCTTTGTAGAGAAGCTGCGGTTTGATTCCGAAGGTATGGGAATCGCCAATTATGTCGTTCGTAAATATGATCTTACCGTGCAGGATTTATGTCGGCTGTTGGATGAAGACGGTGTGTTCGATCCGGGCGGCACGTTACTGCTGGATGAACTCCAGCACAAGGCTAATCTTCATTTTAGGCAAGGAAAGAAACGCCGGGAAGAGCGGGAAGTGGCGATTGCCAAGGTCGTCTCGATCCGGGGAGAAGAGAACGCCAAAGAAGCCGTAAGCCATCAGGAACACCAGGAAGAATTCGCCGTGCAGATGGAATATTACGTTGAGGTTCCGCCTCAATTTACTAATAAATGCGATGTTCACCAGTATAATATGATGCTGCGGAATGAGCCGTACACCCGGCTGTTGAAGACATTCTTCCCGGGAGCGGTGCCTGATAATCTACTTGATATTTTTGAGAAAATAGATTTGAATTATAAGCTGCCCGGCGAAGTCATCAATGTGCTGATTCATTATTTGATGGCTCTTCTGACCTCGGGCGGAGAGCAGCGGATCAATCGGAATTTCGTGGATGCGATTGCGTCGAATATGTTGATGAAGCAGATTAACACGTACGAAAAAGCCGTCCAGTATATTCGGGATCAAGCCAAAGTGAAAGAGAAAACTTCGGTTCAGGCTTCATCTGCGGCAGGAACCGGTCGGGGTAGAACCTACGGTGGGCGGGCAGCCAAGCCGAAGCCGGAGATCCCGATTGTGCAGAGCTCTGGCGGTGAGCAAGGCGTCTCGGAAGAGGAGTTCGCTGAATTGCTCAAAATGGCGGAACGGATGAAGGCCAGTAAGAAAAAGGGATAAGAATAAGTAAGAAGGTGAATTAGGATGGAATCCCTAGGGGAAATGCTGTCGCAAATGAAAAGCCCGCAGCTTCGGCGGCGTTCGGAAGAATTACAGGCTAGAATGATGAATGAACCGCTGGTACGCGATTTATGCATCCGTCATCCGGAGCTAGGCGAAGAACATTTGCTTCGCGGCATGGCGAAACTGTATCAATATGTCAACGATAGCCGGCACTGCGCGAACTGTCCGGGATTGGATCAATGCCCCAATGATTTCCCTGGGCATTTCACGAAACTGACGGTTGAAGATGCGGGAGCAGGAACCCAGCTCATCGACCGTCAGGTGCCATGTCCCAAGCAATTGCGCTTTGAGCGGGAGTTGTCCATTAAGAAGCGAATTCATAGCTTCTACGTAGATGAGCGGGCGCTTCAACAGGGATACGATGAAGTGGAGATCATGGCGAAGGACAGTGTCCGGGCTCCAGCCGTAAGCCAGGTGTTCCGCTACATCAATGAGACTAAAGAGTCCGGCCTGCAAACCCGGGGCCTCTATCTTGAAGGCCATTTTGGAACAGGGAAGACCTTCTTGATGTCATATCTGCTGCATGAACTGGCCAAGGAAGGGTATTCCGGGGTGATCGTATACATGCCGGAATTCGTGGAAGATCTGAAGTCAATGATGCAGGAAAGTCAGAAGCTGAAGGAAATGACCGAAGTTATGAAGCAGGCTGACTTGCTCATCTTCGACGATATCGGGGCGGAGAATTTGAATCCTTGGGTTCGGGATCATGTCATGGGTTCGATCTTGAACTACCGGATGAACCGTAAGCCAACCTTTTATACTTCAAACTATTCCTTGAACGTGCTGGAGAAGCACCTTAGTTTCACAAGCAAAGACGGGGAAGAGATGCATAAAGGTCAGCGGCTGATGGATCGGATCGCTCCCTTTGTGGATGTTGTCACCGTTGGCGGCAGCAATAAGCGCGGTCGGGTATAGTGTACAAAAAGTCAGGTTTTCAGGACCAAGAAGGTTGGATGAAGCTAGGGACTGAGTAGCGGAGCGTACATGGGGTACGTGAGCAACGGAAGGCCCGGCTGAATTCAAGATTCGACGTCGAATCCGCTTCATGATCTGCTTCGTCGTGGAAAGATGACAACCAAAAAAGACGGGCAGGGGACTAGTCCCTTGCCCGTCTTTTTTGCCGTAATTACCGCCGCATTTAGCCGGCGATAAATTTAACGATGACCATGCCGAAGAAAATAACAGCCATAAACGTTAACATACCGAAGAATCCGTTCATCAGATCAAACAAATCGTTGCGGGGTTCTTCGTTAATATGCTCCCGTGGGTCGGTCACATGTGTGTTTGCATCCATGACGACAAGGCCTCCTCGCAAAATAAACTCATTGTCAATAATATACATCATAGACAATTCGTTTTTGGGTTAATATTAGTATAACCAATTGCCTTGAAATTTGTAAAGAAGGCGTATTCATGACGGTTTTTCTTTTACTAAATAAATGTGGTATAATTGAGAACACGTCCTTTGGGCGATGGTATCTCTAAAAATATCTCAAACTCTGTCCCGGTAATGATTCTGCAGACTGGGCACAAATATAAGGAGGAGATTATTCATGGCAATTGTTAATGTATCCGATCAAACTTTCAATAATGAAGTCGAAGGTCAAGGCACGGTTCTTGTTGATTTCTGGGCACCTTGGTGCGGACCTTGCAAAATGATCGCTCCAATTCTGGAAGATCTGGCAAGCGAACTGGGCGATTCCGTAAAAATCGCGAAAGTGAACGTGGACGAAAATCCGGAATCCGCGTCCCGTTTCGGCGTAATGAGCATTCCTACCCTGATCTTCTTCAAAGACGGTCAACCGGTGGATAAAGTTGTAGGTTTGAATTCCAAGGAAAACCTGAAGAACATTCTCGCTAAACATCAATAAGATCAGATTGCTTCAATTAGGCCTAAGGCCTGGCTTACGCCTCCGGCATGTCCGGGGGCGTTTTCTGCGTAAGAGCGGAAGCTATTCCATGTGGGGGAGGAGGTTGTTAACATGGATTCAAGGACCGATGACGATGTTCAGGAGCAGGAGAAGGCAATGGAGGCGATTCGCCATAAGCTGGCGCTGTTGCCGGATTTGCCGGGCTGTTACTTGATGAAGAATAGAGACGGAAAGATTATTTATGTGGGCAAGGCCAAAATACTGAAGAACCGGGTCCGTTCTTATTTTACCGGGAGCCATGACGGCAAGACCCAGCGCCTGGTATCGGAAATCCGGGATTTTGAATATATCGTGACAGGCAGCAATATGGAAGCACTCATTCTGGAGTGCAATCTGATCAAAACGCACTACCCTCGATTCAACGTATTGCTGAAGGATGACAAGACCTTTCCTTACATTAAAATAACGAATGAGCCTCATCCGCGGCTGGAGGTCACCCGGCGGCTGCTGAAGGATAAGGCCAAATATTTCGGCCCTTACCCGAACGCATATGCCGCGCAGCAGACCAAAAAACTGCTCGACCGCATGTATCCGCTGCGTAAATGCAATGTGATGCCCAAAGAGGTGTGCCTGTATTACCACATGGGCCAATGCCTGGCTCCGTGCGTGAAGGAGGTACCGCAATCGGCTTACGAGCAGATGACGCAGGAGATCACCTCCTTCCTCAGCGGCGGACACGAAGAGATCAAGAAGGAACTTCAGCGGAAGATGCAGGAAGCTGCGGAAGACCTCTATTTCGAACGCGCGAAGGAACTGAGGGACCAGATCATCAACATCGATGCCCTCATGGAAAAGCAGAAGATTACGACAGCGGACGCGAAGGACCGCGACGTGTTCGGCTATGCCGTAGACAAAGGGTGGATGTGCGTTCAAATCCTGTATATGCGGCAAGGCAAAATGATTGAACGCCATGCCTCGGTCTTTCCTTTTTACGGGGATGCCTACAGCGATTTTCTGTCGTACGTGACCCAATATTACAGCGATAATCCGGCATTGCCGAAAGAAATCCTACTTCCCGGCATGGCTGAAGAGCCTGAGCCGGGTGTAGAAGCCTCGGACGAGCAGGCAACCGCGATTACCCAATCCGCTGTTGACGAAGGTCACAGTGAGGCACTCGACGCGGCAAGCGGGGCGTCGGCGCTGCACGAGTGGCTTGGCGTGAAGACGCTGGTGCCGCAGCGCGGCCTCAAGCGTCAGATGGTGACGATGGCCGAGGAGAATGCGCGCGTTGCGCTGGACGAGAAATTCCGCTTGATCGAGCGGGATGAGGAGCGTACTCGGGGAGCAGCGGAGAACCTGGGCCGTTCGATCGGATTGGATCGGGTATCACGGATTGAAGCGTTCGATAACTCCAATATCCAGGGGACTAATCCGGTATCCGCTATGGTTGTGTTCATCGACGGGAAACCGTCCAAGAAGGATTACCGGAAATACAAAGTCCGGACCGTTCAGGGTCCGGACGATTATGAAACTATGCGCGAGGTGATTCGCCGCAGATACGAGCGCGTATTGAAGGAGAACCTGCCGCAGCCCGATCTGATCATCGTCGACGGGGGCAAAGGCCAGATTTCCGCGGCAATCGACGTGCTGGAGAACGAGCTTGGTCTATTCATTCCGGTGGGCGGCCTGGTTAAGGACGCCAAGCACCGGACGGCGCAGTTGATGGTGGGTGATCCGCCCGAACCAGTGCACCTGCCCCGCGACAGCCAGGAGTTTTATTTGCTCCAGCGGATCCAGGACGAGGTTCACCGGTTTGCGATATCGTTCCACCGCGAGCAGCGGGCGAAATCGATGGTGGTTTCGCGCCTGGATGCGATTCCGGGCATCGGGGAGAAGCGCCGGAAGGCACTCTTGAAGCATTTCGGCTCGCTTAAAAAAATGAAAGAGGCCTCCGTCGAAGACTTCCGGCCCCTTTCCATTGGCGACAAGCTAGCCAAACAAATTATAGATGCCCTTCGGGATGAGGAGGAGTCGTGAACAACGGCTCCTCTTTCTTTTGCAAAGGAGCTGAAGGACGTTCCTTGCCCGGAGGATTGAACAAATAAATCACGTAACCAACTATCGCAGGCAAAACGATAAAGAATAACCCGGATGCGACATTTAGCGTTCCGCCCATGAACATGACGCTGAGCGACATCAGAATGCTGTCGAAGATGACATGGGAGAAGAGGGCGGCAATAAATCCGTAACGCAGGAAGATATAGCTGAACAACAGGCCGATAAACAACAGCTCGATCGGACGGGAGAAGACCGGATAGATCGGATACAACGTATGGCCGAACGCCCAGATCAGCGTCGTAATGATGCTTGCAACGAGCGTGCTGCGGAACATCTTCTTCAACATCGGAATTCCGAACAACCGGTACACGGCTTCTTCACCGATCCCTGCTACCCAGGCAAGTACCGGAAGCAGTGCCGGGTAGAGCATGTTGTACGGCGATTGGGAGGCATCCGTGGTGGACCAAGTGTGAATCGTTCTCTCCAGAACAAAGAAAATAACGGACTGAACGCCTAGCAGAATAAGCGCCCAAGCATAGCCGTCTGCCATTGATTTTAACACATGCCGTCCATACCCTTGCTCCTTGGCCCGAGGCCATAGATTGATCCCTTGCTGGCGCCAGAGCCCATCTCCTCCAACGAGTGAGAAATAAACGGAGGCTGCAAGTATCAGGGTGACGATCCCCTGGAATAGAAGCCCGAAGAACAGGAGGAAGCCGCTTAAGCCTTCCTGTTCGAAGTAAGGCATCATATTAAGCGCTGAGCCCATTGAAATAATAAAATAAAGGGAGGCGAGCAAGATCCCCCGTTTGAATGAAGTATGTACTCTTGTTATAGCGCTGTACACGATAGCAAGAATACCAAGTACAAAAGTCAAAAGGGCATATCCCACATAGGTCAGCCAACTAGCGATGTTGGTTTGGCTTTTTACATAATCGGTATGGCTTTGCGGCACGGCGAAGTAACTGTCGATTTCGGAAACCTGGCCTTCGTAAAAATGAATATCGATTTGAGCATTCGATTTCCCCGCATCATATCCCACTAATGATAATGACAGACCATCCGGCGTTTCATCGACTTCCGACTGCATGTCGTTGCTGTAACCCAGGGCCTTCAAATAAGGCTGGGCAAATGACAGCTTTTCTTCCCAAGTCAATCCTTCCACTCCCGAGGAAGCGGAGACAGCGTCGGATGAACCGCCACCCAATCCGTCCAGAGTGGTGAAGCCTGTCTCGGGAATCTCTTTAAAGCCGACAACCTGGCCTGTCGTCATATGGATGTTAACCACTAAGGCGTTGAGGAGCCCGCCGGGCTTTTCCATGCGAACTTGAAAGGTGTCGTAAGGGAACTGCTTTTCATACTTCTCCAGGTAGTCTGTCATCAGATTCTCCCGGGTTAAATATCCGTACATATCGGCACGAGTCGCGTAAGTAACCAGAGTGTCGCTGAAAGGCCCGGGTAAGCCAAGCGTAGTCTCCGCGAACTTGACGGCGGATTCCTTGGCCTGCTCCTTCGTAATCACCTGGGTCGACTGCTCGACCTGCAGTGTTTCCGAGGCGGTGGTGGGGACAATCTGGAGCAAAATAAAGATGATGAGCCCAATGACGGCGAGTATCCATAACGTCCTGGTCTTCATCAAGCGCGGCTGCGGTTTTAAATCGGAATACATATGAAAACTCCTTTAACGATTTTTTGTTGAATCTGTATGATTTCGGCATTTCTATATCACAGTAAAGATAACACAGGGAAGATTTCTTCGCCAGGGACCAAGCTTGTTTCATGAAAACACGCAATAATCACGGCAAAGCCAAGCATCGCTTAGAGAAGTCTTCCCCTTCTGGTCCGTTTCGACCCGTTTAGGTGATTATCGATCTATTTCATCTAATTAAACCTTTGTAGTGGAAGGGAAATAAGCTTATAATCCAATTTGACGAAAATGAAATGAAAACAATGTAACTTAATATGTTGGCCGAATTTCTACCGAAAACGGGGGAACCGATATTTAGGGGTGAATTTTGCTTGTTTCTCAGGTCTCGCGCCTGTTGAAGAAGTGAATAGGGCAGACCGCGCAAGCCCGAATCCGTCAGCTAACCTCGTAGGCCTTTGCAGCAGGGACCAATCTAAAAGCATTGGATTTCCAGTGCTTTTTTTCTTTGTTTCTTTTTTGCCAAATCCCGTAATGAGGTGAACAAGTTGCTTTCCAAATGGATCAGATTTTCTCCACCCCAAGTCCTTGTGCTGGGCTTTGCAGCCATCATTTTGGCCGGTTCACTACTATTAATGCTGCCGATTTCAAGTACAACAGGAGAGACGCTTCCTTTTATCGACGCATTCTTTACCGCTACCTCTGCAACCTGCGTGACAGGGCTTGTCGTGGTGGACACCGGCACTTATTTTTCAACGTTCGGCCAAGTGATAATTATGCTGCTGATCCAGGTAGGCGGTTTGGGGTTCATGACCATGGCGACCTTGTTTGCTCTGGTGTTAAAGCGAAAAATATCGTTAAAAGACCGGCTCCTCCTGCAGGAGGCGATGAACCAGAGCACGATGGAAGGGATCGTCCGGCTGATCCGGAAGGTACTGATGTATTCCCTGATTATCGAAAGCTGCGCTGCACTTCTGTACACCATCCGCTGGTCGTTTGATATGCCGGTCGGCCGGGCGCTGTTCTTTGGAATTTTTCACGGCGTTTCTATGTTCAACAATGCGGGCTTTGACTTGTTTGGCGAGTATCGCAGCCTTACCCAGTATGTGAATGATCCGATCGTCAATTTCGTTACGATGTTCCTGATCGTTTCAGGCGGTCTA
>DJTQ01000115.1 GCA_002439285.1 Paenibacillaceae bacterium UBA6304 | reverse complement strand
TCTTCTTATGAACTACAGACAGATGCAGCGGAAACTGGCTGCGGGACCGCAAAATATACCAGCCCGGGTCCATGTTCATCCAAGGTTCTTTTAAAACGGTCAGAAGCGGCAGCCTTTTACGTGTCGACCAATCTTGTGCTTGCTGCTTATCTCTGATGCTACGATAAATATCGTACATCACCTGATTATCGCTACATGTGCTATATGCGGTCGAAGTATTGAATTGCGAAAGTATTTCGATCTGATCCCTCCCGAATCCGTAACCTACGATATAACGCCTTTTATTCTCTACATACCAAATCGCTCCAAAGCTCGAAAATTCCAGGCTTGCCGGTTCCAACACATGGGGATGGATACCAAAATAATAGGGTAACGAATGCTGCATCTCTGCCACTCCTTACTGTGATGTAAAAGGTTAAATGGAATCATACCCGGAGTTCTGCCGTTTGTAAAAAAAGAATCCGCCTTAAAAAGTTAGCTATGTGGCATATTGGTTTGAATTACGAATGTAATCTTATTCAAGCTCGCAATTATCTACGCTTTTCTATTAAAATCTCTTCTTTATTACGTTCTTAACAGCATCTTAATCGACAGCACAACACTCATATGCAGTCTTATTATTAGAGTTAACAATCTTAATGCAATCTTAATGCTACAGGTGAAGTTGTAACACGATGCTGATATGGCACATGATATACTATCAAATAGGTTTGACCACATAAAATAAAGATTCATGGAAAGCAGGCTTGAGAATGGCAACGACACCGATTCAATCCGGGTCCACGCTGAAACAGATTACCGGTCATACGTCACAAAAGAGACGGGGGAAATTAAAGATTTTTATCGGCTACGCGCCCGGGGTCGGCAAAACTTGCGCGATGCTAAAAGCAGGTCATGTGGCGCAAGCCGATGGAGCGGACGTAGTTGCAGGATATATTAATCCCCGTGGCCGGCCGGATACGGCGGCCCTTCTTAAAGGTCTGGAGATGTTGCCTCATCATTCGGGCGATTTCAGCAATGACCGCAGTTTTAAAGAACTGGATCTGGATCATGCGCTTCGAAGAAAGCCCGACCTCATTCTGATTGACGACATGGCCCATACCAATGCGGCAGGGAACCGCCATAAGAAACGATATCAGGACCTCGAGGAGCTTCTTCGGGCAGGAATTGACGTATACACCACATTGAATGTCCAGCAGATTGAAAGCTTGGCGGATATTGTGACCGCCATTACCGGGATGTCCGTGCATGACCGCATTCCGGATAGTGTGTTTGACGGTGCCGATCAAGTAGAGTTCATTGACATTGAACCTGACGTGTTGATCGATCGCTTGAAGAAGGGGAAGATTTATAGTAATCAGGAAAATGAAAGAAACCATGCGCATCTATTTACCACAGAAAAGCTGAATGCACTGCGGGAAATTGGACTGCAACAAACGGCGGCTAAATTGAACCGGATTGCACTGCATATTAGCGCGCAGGCGAGCAGCAGAAATGATCTTGCACTGAAAGATCATATTCTGGTTTGCTTGTCACCGGCCGCGTCCAATAAAAAGGTCATTCGGACCGCAGCTAGGATGGCAGAGGTATTTCATGGTCAATTTACGGCGTTGTTCGTAGAGACACCGGAGACCAAACCGGTAACATCCAAGAATAAAGCGGGACTAAGAGAAAACTTAAGATTAGCCGAGCAATTGGGTGCTCAAGTTGCGACGGTATACGGAGAAGATGTGCCAGGGCAAATTGCGGAGTATGCGAGAACGAGCCATGTATCGAAGATCGTATTAGGCCGCTCCCCTCATAAAAAAAGGGGATTCTCCAAGTCAACGGTAGTTGACAGGTTAATTGACTTAGTCCCCAATTTGGAGACGTACATTATTCCGTATACCGAGCCCGAGCCCGCCTTCCATACAAGAACGAACTTATACATGAAGCCTCCAGCATTCACGCTGGCGGATATGGCCAAGACAATTTCTATACTGGCCGCATGTACTCTCGTTGGGGCATGGTTTAATCATCTGGGATTCAGAGAAGCGAACATTATCACGGTATATATTCTCGGTGTTCTTTTTAATGCAACGGTTACTAAAGGACGGATATATAGCGCAATCTGTTCGATTATGAGTGTGATTGTGTTCAACTTCTTCTTTACCGAGCCTTATTATTCATTAAAAGCGTATGACCCCGGCTATCCGGTTACCTTTCTGGTGATGCTCGTCGCTTCGTTCGTGATGAGCACGCTGACGATGAGAGTGAGAGATCAGGCTCTGCAATCCGCGCAGAAAGCCTATCGTACGGAGGTGCTTCTGGAGACGAGCCGTAAATTGCAACAGGCCAAGGATTCCTCGGCTATTATGGAGGAAACGGCAAATCAAATGGTCAAACTGCTGGATCGAACGATCATCTTTTATTCCATTCAACAAGGGCAAGATTCACTGAGCGCTCCGCTTATTTATCCCAAGAAAGGAGTGGCAAATGTCCCTCCAGTCTATACAGGGGACCATGAGTGTGCGGTAGCAGGGTGGGTGTACAGGAATAATAAACGGGCCGGAGCGACCACCGATACGTTTTCCGACGCTCATTGTTTGTATCATGCGGTGCGCGGCGGGGATGATGTATTTGCGGTAGCCGGTATAGTCATGGATCAGGAGGAGCCCTTGGAAGTGTTTGAGAAGAGCCTGATGATCGCCATGCTGGGAGAATGCGCACTTGCCCTGGAGAAGGAACGGCTGAACGAACAACAGAAGGAAATTTCGATGCAAATCAAACAGGAACAACTTCGCGCCAATTTGCTGCGGCAGATTTCCCATGATTTGCGCACTCCGCTTACCAGCATTTCCGGCAATGCTGGAATCCTGATCGGAAACTCGGAGGTGCTTAGCGATGAACAGAGGAGCGGACTGTACACGGACATCTATGACGATGCCCAGTGGCTGATTCTTCTGGTAGAGAATTTGCTCTCCATCAGCCGGATTGAGAACGATACGATCAACCTGAATCTACAGGCGGAACTCATGGAAGAGGTGATCGCCGAAGCCTTGCTTCATGTGAATCGCAACAGTGAGCACCATATCATTCAAACGGTATTGGACGACGAATGGCTTATGGCCCGGATGGATTCCCGGCTGATTGTTCAAGTGCTGATTAATCTCGTTGATAATGCGATCAAGTATACGCATGCCGGTTCCCATATCACGATCTCGGCTTATCGCGATGATCATATGGTGGTTGTGGAAGTTTCCGATGACGGCCCGGGGGTTGCTGATGATACGAAGGCCAAGTTGTTCGAGATGTTCTATACTGCGAATAATACACGCGGGGACGGGCATCGGGGCTTAGGTCTGGGTCTATCGCTGTGCAAATCGATTGTTCAGGCGCATGGCGGCACTATAGGAGTTAGAGATCATGTCCCGCAAGGGACCGTATTCTATTTCACATTGCAAGCGGAGGAGGTAAGTATATATGAATAGTCCTCTTATTCTCGTTGTGGAGGATGACAAGCCCATTCGCAAACTGATAACGACTACGCTCGAGACGCAAGGGTACCGATATCATACGGCGGAAACAGGCGAAGCCTCTATTCTTGAAGCGGTATCCAGGAGACCGGATCTGATGATCCTCGATTTGGGATTACCGGATATGGACGGGGTAGATATCATAAAGAAAGTACGCTCCTGGTCCAATCTACCGATCATCGTGGTCAGTGCGCGGAGTGAGGACCGGGATAAAATCGAAGCGCTGGATGCGGGGGCGGACGATTATTTGACCAAACCCTTCAGTGTGGAAGAGTTGCTTGCAAGACTTCGGGTCAGTTTGCGGCGAGCCCGCATTGATAGTGACAAGCTTCTAATGGACGCTTCCCAATTTATTAACGGAAATTTGAAAATTGATTATGCAGCGGGATGCGTATGGCTGGATGAAGAAGAAGTCCATTTGACGCCAAGCGAGTATAAGTTACTATGTCTACTTGCAAAGAATGTAGGTAAGGTGTTGACACATAATCACATTCTCCATGAGATTTGGGGCAACCATCCCTACGATGTCTCTGCCTTACGCGTCTTTATGGCGACCTTGCGCAAAAAGATTGAAAAGCCATCCTCTAAGGCGAAGTATATACAAACACATATCGGGATCGGTTACCGGATGCTACAAGTCAGCGATGAAGGTTAATCCGTCCGGGAATAGGACAATCTTTTGAAAAAAGAGCCTGCCAAGAAATGTTACTCTTGGCGGGCTCTTTCTCTTTGCTGGGAGAAGTAAATGCGCTAAGCACCGCTGGGATCGATAGGAGTGACTGTTGGGAGTAAATTAGCTGTATTTCCTACAGTTAATTACCGTGAATCCAGTCGTTCTGGATACTTAACTGTATTACCTACAGTTAATTCATATCCTTTCCGCTCTTTTCGCTGCAAGCGCCTAAATTAACTGTAGGTTTTCCAGTTAGTTTGGTTCAGACCTGTCCCACCATGCGAAATAACTGTAGGTTTTCCAGTTAATCTTCATAGAGCGGCCTGGTGAGCCCAGGGAGGAGAGCGATATGGTGAAAGAAAGTGAGCTTGGTCAGGAGAAATAGGGGGTCCAAAAAGTCATCATACTTGACTGAGGGACCCCCTATTTTTGTGTTTAACAGCAATCTTAAGACGATCTTAATCCTGGAGGCCAAACTCTAATCCTAAACTTATGGCCGGAATGTTACGCTGGATTTCGGAAGCAACAAGAGCATATAGGGAGGTTTAAGCAAGAGAAATAAGTTCATGGACAGGGGCGTTATCCCGGAAAGAAGGAAAGGAAATGACGCAGCATGGCGCGGTGCTAGTGTTTGCACCCAATCAGGCGGGTGAACAGTTCGTGCAGGCTTTAAATGAGAGCGGAAGGAGCTTCGCCGTGATGGTCTGCAGTTCTGCTGAATCTGAATCACAATATTCCGGCAAATCGGGGAACGCAAACCCCATCCGGTTCAGTATGCAGGAGGAGTCCTTGATAAATCCGCCGGAAAGTGAATTCAGCAAGGTGTACATTTTCGAAGAAGAGCTGGATCAATGCTGTAAAGTGCTAGAAACCATTCGTAAATGGACAGGCGGAACCATTTACGTCATCACCCGGAAACATTACCCGCAAATGATTTATAGGGCGCTAGGCGCCGATTACGTCATCCGATCAACTAGTAATGATTTGTCTTTTTTAATTGAAAAGGAAGTTTATTGAGTCGTGTTATTGGAGAGGAGAGACAAAATCGATGATGGACTTGTATATGGTCGCAACATTAGCGGTAACTTTTGGTCTGTTTCTGGCGTTCGCAAGTTGGTGTGAACGTGTTGTTGACGATAAAGGAGGGGAAGGGCAATGACGGTAGTGATTGCAGCAACTTGTGTTTTGTTTCTCTATTTGGTCTACGCCTTGATCCATCCCGAGAAATTTTAGTAACGATATGACAGAGTTAATAAGAAACCTTTTGGCGTAATTGCCTAAATTCAAGGAGGGGCCTTCGTGGGTATTGTGCAAATCATCGCAGTTATTATAATACTGCTGCTGCTTGTTAAACCGCTTGGAACTTATTTGTTTTATGTCTTTTCCAATGAGCCGAACCGGACGGATCGGATCTTTGGGTGGTTCGAGCGGGGGATATTCAAATTAGGTGGCTTTAAAAGACTGGAAGGTATGTCTTGGAAGAAGTATGCCATCAGCTTTTTGACCACCAATATTGTGTTAGTCGCTGTTGGCTATCTGATTCTTCGTCTGCAAGGCGGCCTTCCGCTGAATCCAAACGGAATCGGCGAGCTGGAGCAGACGCTGTCGTTCAATACGGTGATTAGCTTTATCACCAACACGAATTTGCAGCATTACAGCGGGGAAACGGGCCTGTCGTATTTCTCGCAAATGGCCGTTATCACGATGTTAATGTTCACTTCTGCTGCGAGCGGATTCTCTGTGGCCGTGGCCTTCGTTAGAGGGATTACGGGCAGAAAGACGCTCGGGAACTTCTTTCAAGACTTCGTCAAGGCGCATACACGGGTATTCTTACCGCTTGCGCTGCTCGTGACGCTAATCCTTGTAGCGCTGCAAGTTCCACAAACGCTGCAACCAACACTTGAAGTTTCAACATTGGAAGGGCAAACCCAACAGATTGCAATCGGACCGGTGGCTTCGCTGGAATCCATCAAGCATCTCGGCACGAACGGCGGCGGATTCATGGGGGTCAACTCAGCACATCCGTTTGAGAATCCTTCACCTCTCACGAATGTCATTGAAATACTGTCGATGTGGATGCTGCCAGCATCTCTTCCTTACATGTATGGCTTATTTGCCAAGAACAAGCGTCAAGGATGGGGCATATTCAGCGCGATGATGATTCTGTTCGTCCTGCTGCTCTCTCTGAACTTCTATGCCGAAAGTAAAGGCAATCCGGCGATTAATGCCATGGGAATCGATGCCTCTCAAGGCAGTATGGAGGGCAAGGAAGTCCGCTTTGGTATTCCGCAATCTTCCTTGTTTACGACCGTAACCACTGCAGCGACAACCGGTAGCGTCAACAATATGCATGATACGCAAACCCCGCTTGGACAAATTACTCCGCTCTCGTTGATGATGCTGAATAACGTGTTCGGCGGCAAGGGCGTAGGGCTGATTAACATGCTGATGTATGCCATACTCGCCGTCTTCTTATGCGGACTGATGGTGGGTCGAACACCGGAGTTCCTTGGCCGCAAAATTGAGGCGAGGGAAATGAAGCTGATTGCAATCGCGATTCTGATTCATCCGCTGATTATTCTGGCACCGACGGCGTTGTCCTTCCTGACTGATTCAGGTCAAGGCTCGATCAGTAATCCGGGATTTCACGGATTGACTCAAGTTCTGTACGAATACACTTCATCTGCCGCCAACAACGGCTCTGGCTTTGAAGGATTGGCAGACAATAATACGTTCTGGAATATGATGACCGGACTTGTCATGCTCTTGGGACGCTACGTTTCCATGGTTGCCATGCTGGCTGTTGCAGGTTCTCTGCTGCGTAAGCAACCCGTTCCCGAAACGATCGGCACTTTCCGTACGGACAACGGCCTCTTTACCGGAATCTTGATCGGCACGGTACTGATTATCGGCGCGCTGACATTCTTACCGGTCATCGTACTGGGACCGATTGCGGAATATTTGACACTACGGTAGAGAGAGGGAGAAAAGAGATGAGTACGGTACAAAAAAAGCGGCTGTTAAGCGGGCCTATCATACGCAGTGCGATCAAGGACAGTTTTCTTAAACTAAACCCGATATCCTTAATCAAGAACCCGGTCATGTTCGTGGTAGAGCTGGGAACGATTATGGTTCTGCTCATGGTACTCGCTCCTGGTTATTTCGGAGCGGAGGACTCGGTAGGCTTCAATATCACGGTATTTATTATCCTGCTGGTGACGGTATTGTTCGCCAACTTTGCGGAGGCCCTAGCTGAGGGACGAGGTAAAGCCCAGGCAGATACGCTGAAGAAAACGAAACAGGATATCACTGCTAACAAGCTTGTAGGTGATGGAATGAAGACGGTCGCCTCCTCGGAGCTGCGCAAGGGTGATATTGTCATTGTCAGTCAAGGGGAGTTGATTCCCGGGGACGGAGAAGTCATCGAGGGTTTGGCTTCCGTGGACGAATCGGCGATTACTGGGGAATCGGCCCCCGTCATTAAAGAGGCAGGCGGTGACTTCAATTCGGTCACAGGCGGCACGAGAGTGGTAAGCGATCAGATTAAAGTGCGGATCACGAGCGATCCCGGGGAATCTTTTCTGGATCGGATGATTTCTTTGGTCGAAGGAGCCAAACGGCAGAAGACTCCGAATGAAATTGCGCTTAACACGCTTCTAATTAGCTTAACGATTATCTTCTTGATTGTGGTCGTTACCCTACGCCCGATTTCATCTTACCTTGGTGTAGAACTGGATATTCCGGTTCTGATTGCACTGCTGGTATGTCTCATTCCTACAACCATTGGGGGGTTGTTGTCCGCGATCGGGATTGCCGGCATGGACCGGGTTACCCAGTTCAACGTTCTGGCGATGTCCGGTAAAGCGGTGGAAGCGGCGGGAGACATCAATACGATGATTCTCGACAAAACGGGTACCATCACCTTCGGGAATCGGATGGCCAGCGAATTTATTCCTGTAGGCAAAGGGACGGAGAAGGAAGTGGCTGTGTGGGCGGCAATCAGTTCATTGAAGGATGAGACGCCTGAAGGACGTTCCGTCATCGAACTAATTAAGAAGCTGGGATATAGCTATGATTCCGGATTAGAAACGGACGGGGAGTTTATCGAATTTCGTGCGGAAACCCGAATGAGCGGATTGGATTTGAAGGACGGCCGCAAGGTTCGTAAAGGGGCTGTGGACTCCGTTAAACGTTGGGTGCTTTCACAAGGGGGAGAAATTCCGGGGAACCTGGACAAAGCTTCGAACGAGATTGCGGGTAAAGGCGGAACTCCTCTTGCGGTAGCGGTAGATCATCAGATTTATGGTCTGATCTATCTGAAAGATACGGTTAAGCCGGGGATGAAGGAACGTTTTGATGAATTGCGCAAAATGGGTATCAAGACCATCATGTGTACAGGGGATAATCCTCTAACGGCAGCAACAATTGCCGCGGAAGCCGGTGTAGACAGCTATATTGCCGAAAGTACGCCAGAGAATAAAATCGAAGTGATTCGCCGTGAACAGAAAGAAGGCAAGCTGGTCGCGATGACAGGAGATGGAACGAATGATGCCCCGGCCTTGGCACAGGCCGATGTGGGTCTTGCCATGAACAGCGGTACCTCGGCCGCCAAGGAAGCGGCGAATATGGTCGACCTGGATTCCGATCCGTCTAAAATCATTGAAGTCGTTGCGATCGGCAAGCAGCTGTTAATGACGCGCGGTGCACTGACGACCTTCAGTATCGCCAATGATATTGCTAAGTATTTTGCCATTATTCCTGCCATGTTTACCTTGGCTATTCCTGAAATGGATTTGCTGAACGTGATGGGGCTGAGCTCGCCAAGTTCTGCGATTATCTCGGCGCTGATCTTTAATGCCATTATCATACCGCTCTTAATTCCGCTGGCGATGAGAGGCGTATCGTATAAACCGATGAGTTCGGTGAAGCTGTTGCGACGGAACATATTTGTTTATGGTCTTGGGGGAATCGTGGTTCCGTTTCTCGGCATTAAGGTGATCGATCTGATTGTCAGCCTATGGATTTAAATGAAATACACAGTGGTGTTAGAGAGGATGATATAAGTTGAATAAGGTAAATACGGAATTTACGGAACAGAAGCCGGTATCCAAAGGGGCTTACATCTTAAGTGTGGTGAGGCTGAGCCTAGTGCTCATCTTAATATGCGGTATTGTCTACCCGCTTGCTTCAACGGCTCTTGCTCAGGTGCTCATGCCCTCTCAGGCGAATGGAAGTTTGCTGAAAAACAGTAAAGGGCAAGTGATCGGGTCTGAACTGATCGGTCAAAATTTTACGAACCCGGCATTATTCCAAGGCCGCGTGTCTAGCATTGAATACAAAGCCGAGGCATCCGGATCCAACAACTATGGCCCGTCGAACCCTGACTTGCTCCAGCGGATAAACGACTCTATCAACCAGTGGAAAGTGAATAATCCGGAGGTGCCTATCAATCAGTTGCCCATCGATCTCGTTACTAACTCGGGATCCGGTCTGGACCCGCATATCACGCCGGCAGCGGCTGACGTACAAATCCCAAGAATCAGCAGTTTGACGGGTATATCCACCGATCAGTTGAAAGAACTTGTCAAAGAAAACACGGAAGTACGCGATCTCGGATTGTTCGGGGAAAAACGCGTGAATGTCTTAAAGTTGAATAAGGCTTTATTGGAGCTGTCCGCAGTGAAATAGCTCAGCCCACACCCTGTTCGTGTCAATGACACGGGCAGGGTTATTACAGTTTGAACCTACATTGTTTGTGTACTCATGAGGTGGTTAATATGCCTGTTGCCAGTCTAAATGGAGCTTCAATTTATTATGAGATGCAGGGAAAGGGAATACCGATCGTATTTGTCCATGGGCATGGTTTGACCCATACGATGTTTAAACCCCAGATGGATTACTTCTCTGAGAAGTATCGGGTCATTGTGTGTGATTTGCGCGGCAACGGAAAATCAGGCAAGCTGTTGCAAGCTAGAAGCGATATTATTAAGACACAATGTACGGATTTAATTATGCTGTTGAACGAACTTCATTTACGGGATGCCGTGTTTGTCGGTCTGGCCTATGGGGGGCTGATCGTACAGCAGATTGCCATGGAATACCCGAAACGGGTCAGGGCGATGGTGGTAGCGGACAGCTATTGCCATGAAGAGAATTCTTTCTTGACGCGTACATTGATATCGGTGGCTGCTTATTGCAGTTGGTTGTCCTATTTCGCTCCGGCAGAATTGGTTCTTCCGACGATCCGTTTATCTTATCAGCGATGGAATACGGCATATCGGATCATCCGGGCTAGCCTATTGGAGAAACGACCAAGAGAGTTATACATGCAGAGAATGGCGATGACGGGTTGGAATAGTTCTGAACATTTGTATCGATTGCCTTTTCCCTCCCTATGTCTGGCAGGTGATTGTGCAGAGTATACCCTTCGGCAAATGAAAGACATGGCTGCCCAATTGCCGGATGCTTATTTTGCGATTATCCCGGATTCCACGTCTCCCTGCAATTTATGCCAACCGGAGACGTTCAATCGGCTCCTGGAGCAGTTTCTGGAGGCGCATTTGAATCCATTGAAGGTAGAAGGAGGCTAAGTAAAGTAAATGGCACCGTATAAACGTAAGACGCCTGATGAAATTTTAGATTCCATACGCCGGTTGCATCAGGGCAGATTGAAGATTATTATCGGCTCTGTCAGCGGGTCGGGCAAGACCTATCACATGCTGCAAGAGGGCCGGCTTCTTAAAAAGCAAGGCATCGATGTGGTATGCAGCGCCGTATCGACCATGCAACGCGAAGAAACCGTCCAACAGCTCGAGGAATTGGAGCGTATTCCTAGCCTACATTGGTGGAAAGAGGGCAAGGAGCAAAAGGACCTTCCCCTTGATGTTCTGCTGGAACGCAATCCCGAGGTACTGCTGGTGGATGGACTTGCCCATCGCAATCGCGAAGGGGCGCGGTTTCTAACACGACTGGAAGACATCCGGTATTTAATGGATCACGGCATCAGCGTGATTACGACCATTAATGTGTATGAACTAGCCGGGGCCGGCGAGCTGATATATCAGAGGACGGGGATCCGGGCGGAAGAAACGGTCCCTATGAATACTTTGGACCTCGCGGATGAAGTACGCCTGATTGATGTATCTCCGGAAACGATTCTAAAACGAATGGAAGAAGGGGTGCTGGGCGATGTAACCCATCCGGCGATGTCACGGCGCGGTAATCTGGGCGTGCTGCGAGAAGTGTCTTTACGGCTCGTGGCAGAGGGAGTTAATGACTCTTTGGAGAGACACCGGGAAGAAAATGGACTTATTGGTCCATCCGGAGCTACAGAACGAATACTGGTCTCCGCCCAATATCACTGGAATGGATCGCTATACGTGAGGAGAGGGCAGCAGATCGCCAAGCGGCTGAATGGCGAACTTATTGTGGTGACCTTCGTTGTGAGCGGGAAATCGCTATCCAAAGAACAGCTAACCTTTAAGCGCTCCATCATCAAACTGGTTGAGCGGGTAGAAGCCAAATTTGAAGAACTCTATTTGGTTCGATTGCGTCAGCTTCCTTCCGTGCTGGTGAATTATGCTATTCAGAACAACGTGACACGGATTGTCATGGGTCACTCTAAGAAGAGCCGTTGGCAGGAAAAATGGCAGGGTTCTATCGCAAACCGCGTACTTCGAAAAACTATGAACATCGATGTCTTTCTGATGGCTGACCGCGCCGAGCAGGAAGGGGAGCGGATTTTGCCGATTCGATCCAATGTGAAGGAAACGAAAGAGCCTTTTCACCGTCTAACCACCAAGGAGATGGAGAAGAAAATCCAAACCATTCGCCGGGGTTCTTTTAAAGTCTATATCGGGGCAGCACCTGGTGTAGGCAAGACCTATAAAATGCTGCAAGAGGGAAATCTGCTGCTGAACAGAAGGATTGATGTCGTCATTGGTCTCCTGGAAACGCACGGGCGGGAGGAAACCAAAGAACAAATCGGCCAATTATCAACGATTCCACGAGCTAAAATACAGTACCAATCGACTTCACTTGAAGAGATGGATACGGATGCGATTATTGCCCGTCATCCGGAGGTTGTGTTGGTTGACGAACTGGCGCATACCAATGTTCCAGGAAGCAAAACCCGTAAACGATATGAAGATGTCATTCGCCTTCTGGAGAACGGTATCTCTGTCATTACAACCGTGAACGTACAGCATCTGGAAAGTCTCAATGATGCGGTGGCACAATTAACCGGTGTACGGGTTCGGGAGACGGTGCCGGACGCGATTCTGAAAATGGCGGAGGAAGTAGAGCTTATCGACGTTACACCGCAAATGCTCCAGGAACGGATGCGAGAGGGGAAAATATATGCAGTTGAAAAAGTTAATCAGGCACTGGAATCCTTCTTTAAAATCGGCAATTTGATAGCGCTGCGGGAACTGGCTCTGCGGGAAATCGCCGACGATGTGGATGAACGGCTGGAGGCCTGGGACCGGGATGTCGCCTTACGTGGCCCCTGGAGCCGGCGGGAAGTTATTTTCGTATGCGTTGATATGGATCCGAGAGCGGAACGGTTAATTCGCCGCGGCTTCCGGATCGCTCATCGTCTAAAGGCGGAATGGTTCGTGCATTATGTACATTGCGGCGCGGCGCTTACACCTGAAGAGCAGAAACGGCTGGAGGCGCTGCGTCAATTAACCGAAAGACTCGGCGGCAAAATGGAAGTGGCCGAAGAGGCCAACCGAGCGAATATTCACCGGCATCTGCTGGATAGGATGAACGGCGTGCAGACGACGCAGCTTATCATTGGACAGTCCAGAAAACCTTTATGGCGAACCTGGTTTAAAGAGAGCTTTGTTCATTATCTCCTGCGAAATGCCCGTCATATGGATATGCTGATTGTGGCCGATTTTGATCCGAGTGTGACAGGAGCGGCAAGATAAAATTCCACTCGAGAAATGCAAGGCTCAAGGCCTAGCCTATCTTGGTATGTGAGCCGAAGGACGTCTTTTTGTGGAAATGTGAACCATTTAACCTGATGAAACGTATCACATTATAGTTACATATATAAGGGAGGTTTTTGAATGAAAAAAAGATTGCTCTGGATTCTGAGTGCCGCTCTTGCACTAACACCGATTGTCCCGACAGCGGCACTGGCATCCAACGAGACTGTTACTACTTCAAGTTCAAGTCAGGCACAGGCGACAAGCCCCGCTGAGAAAGCGGCTTTGCTGACCGAACAGTACGGTACGACTAGCGTACAGTATGCCCTAATCGACAACGGCAAGATCATTGTGAATGGCCAGAAGGGATTAAACGATTCGGAGGGGAAAATCCCTCTGACCCAGGAAACGATGTATGGGATTGGATCAACAAGTAAAATGTTTACGACGGTTGCAGTTATGAAATTGGTAGATGAGGGCAAAATCAATCTGGACACCCCGTTAGTAGAATACTTAACCGATTTCAAAATGGCAGATGAACGTTATAAGCAAATTACGCCACGTATGCTGCTGAATCATTCTTCCGGACTTCAAGGTTCAAGCCTGGGAAGTGCATTTCTGTTCAATGACAATGACACCTATGCGCATGATAACCTGCTGGAGCAATTGTCTACACAGACTTTGAAAGCGGATCCGGGGGCATTTTCGGTCTATTGCAACGACGGATTTACACTTGCTGAGATTCTTGTAGAGAGAGTCAGTGGGATGGAATTTACCGCATTCCTTCATAAACATATTATCGGACCGTTAGATCTGGAGCATACGAAGACATCGCAAGACCCATTGGACTCAAGTGAATTCCCTGGTCTTTATTATCCCACGTCTCAAAATCAGCTTCCAAATGAAACCGTTAACGTGATCGGCACGGGTGGAATCTATTCCACAGCTGTGGATCTGGCACAATTTGCGCAAATTTTCATGAGACAGGGAGAAGACATTCTCTCAGACAAGTCAGTATTGGCCATGGAGCAAAAAGAATACAGCAAGGGAATTTGGCCCGAAGATGCGGATAATATCATTGATTACGGGCTGGGTTGGGATAGTGTAAGAGTATTTCCTTTCAACGATTATCAAATAAAGGGGCTCAGCAAGGGCGGAGACACGATTCTATATCATGCTTCTCTTGTAGTCCTACCAGAACAGAATATGGCTGCTGCAGTTCTATCATCCGGCGGAAGCAGCTCGACGAATGAACTTCTGGCGCACGAACTTCTTCTTCAGGCATTGAAAGAGAAGGGGACCATCAAAGACATGAAACCGGAAAAATCATTCGGCACACCTGTTAAGGCTGACATGCCGGACGACCTGACTAAGTACTCGGGTTATTATGGTGCAACCGGCCAACAACTTAAAGTTGCTATAAAGGATGGAGATCTAACTTTATCGGTGCCGATTATACCAGGGTATCCAGAGCAGAAATTTGTATATACTTCGGATGGGTCCTTTGTTAACCAAGAAGGGACTTCAAAGGTTAATGTTGTAAACGAAAATGAACATACGTACCTATGGTTTAGGGAATACGCATCCGTTCCGGGCTTAGGGCAATTGGCAGTCTCTCAATATGCAGCCGAGAAGCTGGAAAGTCAGGCTCTATCTAAAGAGACGGAAGACATATGGGCAAAGAGAGAAGGCAAGACCTATTACGTTCTGAACGAGAAGTATAGTTCACTAGTTTACATGATTAATCCAATCCTCAATATTTCCCGTAACAAAGAATTGATGGATTATTTAGGGGATAAGAAAATTACGGGACCGGATACTGCCGTGAGCCAGCATCAAGTCCCAGGCACGGGAAGCCGGGATAGTGCAGAGTATCGTTTCTATACCCAAGAAGGGATCGAATACTTTGAATCGGCTGGTAGCTTGTATGTAAGTGAGGACAAAGTAACGCCTCTTTATAATGGGAAACAATCCAAGGTTACTGTGCAACCGGATGGATACGCCAAATGGTATAGCATACCAAAGGCTATCGCTGGTAAGAAAATGATCGTATCATTGCCCGAACAAGGATCCTATGCGGTTTATGACGGTAATGGAACCTGTGTGAACTATACCGTAATTAGCGGTAGTAATGAAGTTATTCTCCCTGAGAACGGAACGATCGTATTTGCCGGCAACGCCGGAGCATCCTTTAACATTTCGTTGGAATAGTAGATAGAATTCTCTGATTCGATGGTTACAAAGATATTTTAACTAGCAAGCACACCGTTAATTTTGAATTACTCAAAGTTAACTGGTGTGCTTGTTTTTTTGCGGGCTATAAATGAATTCGGTAAAATAGAGAGATTGAGTAACAAATTACAAAATTGGTACGGGAGCTGAAAATTGATCGGAATCGACCCATATGTACCTTAAATGAACAACAGTGGGGCATATTGTTTCTCACAATGACCAGACACTTTGCCCCCTATCGATGGCCAAAGTTGCCCAAGAAGAAACGTCGATAGTTCAACAGCAAGCTGCTA
The DNA here is from genome assembly GCA_002439285.1 of Paenibacillaceae bacterium UBA6304. Lineage (GTDB taxonomy): Bacteria > Bacillota > Bacilli > Paenibacillales > Paenibacillaceae > Fontibacillus. The sequence goes on along the minus strand of DJTQ01000115.1, from coordinate 234 downwards.
GTATTAGGATTAAGCTATTTAATCGTAGTTAGGGGAGGGCAAAAGCATATGGAAAGTATGGAGCACAATAAAAACATCTGGGAAGAGAACGTAAAGCAACGAAACCGTTGGACCGTTCCTGTATCCAGCGAAGTTATTCAACAGGCAAGAGCCGGCAATTGGAGCATCGTGGTAACGTCAGAAAAACCTGTTCCGAAATCATGGTTTCCTGAGCTTTATGGAAAAAAAGTGCTT
>DJTQ01000451.1 GCA_002439285.1 Paenibacillaceae bacterium UBA6304 | reverse complement strand
AAGAGCGGAGGTTACCCCGAGGATCAACCGTAGAAACATTTTGTTGTTCATACGCCCGCTTAATAGAGAGGGAATCACCTCCATAAAGCCAAGGATGCCAGGACAGAACATTTGCCATGGTGTCCATGGCCCTTGTCCGAAGAAGAAGTTAGACACGAATCCCGCCGTAGCCCCGACCAGAAAACCGGCTTCCGCCCCCAGACTTACTCCCGCGATGATCACAATCGCAACGACGGGCTTAAACTGCGGTAACATGAAGAAGGCCGCTCGTCCTGCCACCGCAATGGAGGCCAGCACGGCAATAACGATTAACTCCCTGGCCTGCGGCTTTCGATGCTCGAATACCATTGCAAAGGGAATCATCGTATACAGAATAATTAATAAGCTTATAAAGTAATACTTCCGGTCGTTGAGGAAGAACACCCCCAGCAAGATCGTCGCGGGTATGACAATCAGGATCAATGCCGCCGCCAATAGGGTGCGTTTGCTCAACCTTCCCCGCCGGACTCCTAATGAGTTGCTGTTGCTTGACATAGCCGAATCACATCCTCAATCGTTACAGCTTCACTCCATCTATGTCGCACCATACGATTGGCCGCTGTCGTATAGAAGCTATTCCCCGCAAAGAACTTCTTCGTTTCATTTGAGGTAATGATGCTTCCATCAAAGAACATGGCGCATACCTCCCCGTACTTGGCACAGAACTCAATATCATGCGACACCATCACAATGGTCACTCCGTCCGCATTCAATCGTTTCAGAAATGCGGCCAGCTTCTCTTTGAAAAAGCCATCCAGTCCTTTTGTCGGTTCATCCAGCAGCAGGATTCTCGGCTCCAGCAGAAGCACCTTCGCAAGCGCCGCCCGTTGCTGTTCCCCGCCGCTGAGATCATACGGGTGCATATGAAGCAAATGCTCAAGTTCGGCAAACTGCACGATGGACTCCACTTTTGCCGTCTTTTCTTCTTTTGTGAGCTTAGTAAAAGACAACATTTCATATAAGTCTAGTTCCACTGTCTTTTTGACAAATAGGGATTGGGGATTCTGCGGCAGCACGCCTAAGTAATGAGTAAAAAGCTCCGCCGCGTTCACTTTGGCCGGATTCTTACCGCCGATTTGAACTTTTCCCCGATAGGGCTGGAGGAGGCCGCTCAACAGGGATAGCGTCGAGGTCTTCCCTGTTCCATTGCCGCCAACGATACAATAGAACTGCCCCTCGTTTACCTCAAACGACAAATCTTTAATAATGTCCGGGCCGTTCTTCTCATATTTAAACCATACGTCTTTGAATTGGATGACTGCGGGTGTCTTCCTCAATTCAACAGGACTAGTCACCTCCGTTGCTGCGATTAGCTTATCCTGGAGAAAGGCATCCAACCACTGGCGCCCCTCCCTCACCGTAACCGGGCAGGGCAGGTCATTCTCCACGCCGGCATGGATCTGCATCGGGGATGGCATGGACCTGAACATGGGGTGGTTCATTCGATACAAGGTCTCCCCGACCTTGGCGGGAGAATCATCGGCAATAATCGCCCCATGGTCCATGACAATAAGACGGTCCGAGATCGGAAGCACCTCCTCTAGCCGATGTTCCGTCATGATAATGGTTGTGCCGAGCTCCCGGTTTATTTTTGCCACCGTCTCCAGAAAGTCCGCGGCCGCTATAGGGTCCAATTGGGAAGTAGGCTCATCAAGGATTAATACGGAAGGATGCATCGCCATAATCGACGCCAAGTTCAGCAACTGTTTCTGACCGCCGGACAGTTCGGTTACAGACTTGTGAAACCAGGTTTGAATGCCAAAGAAGCTTGCCATTTCAGCCACACGGAGACGAATCGTCTGATTATCATAGCCCAAGCTCTCCAACCCGAAGGCCAGCTCATGCCATACCTTATCCGTCACAATTTGATTGTCGGGGTTCTGGAGTACAAATCCTATTTCAGCAGCTTGCGTGCGTGGGTCCATGTCATGGAGAGGCTGGTTGCAATAGGTGATTTCCCCGGTACGCTTGCCATGCGGTGTCAAGATCAGTTTTAGCTGTCTAAGCAAGGTGCTTTTTCCACAGCCGGACTTCCCGCAGATCGTAATAAATTCGCCACGCCGAATCGTTAAATGAATATGGTCCAGGGTCGCTGTGTCTTGCTCGGGAAAGGTGAAGACTACATCTTTGAGTTGATAGATTTCCATTGGACGGCCTCCACCAAATTAATGATTACGGGTAACATGCATAGAGTGAAATAAGCGATATAGATGACTGCACTTTGCGGAGTTATTCCAATCAACTGAATCGAAGGAAAAAAGCGTATCGTGTTCTCCCCCAAGACTGCACCTGTTAGCACAATAAGGATCAAGCCTGCCATGACGATCGATACGACGCGATCCCGATGGTCAAAGCGATATATCGAGAAGCTGGTCCGCTTGGGAAGTCCATACCCTCTTGATTTCATCGAATCTGCACTTTCAATTGCGTTCTCCAAGGCCCAGGTGGTCATCATCGATAGAATCGTAATCCCGCTCCGTGCCCGCCTGAGGATATTTCCCTGGGAGACGTCTCGACCTACGCATTTTTGAGCATTGGAGATCACTTTGATTTGCGCCTTATATCGGGGTACGAAACGCAGCACCATCGAAAAAATCAGCGACAGCGCGGGAATCACCTTGCCAAAAATATAAATGAACTTATCCGAAGTCATCACGGCATTATAGCAGGAGAACCATACGATTACCGTCACGAACATGCAGGCCGCCGCCGCACCATAGAGGATCGACTCTAGCGTGATTGGGTTGCCGTTCTTCAGATAGAACAGGATAGTCACCCCCGCATGATTAAAGAGAGGGTTCATTACGGCCATGAACAGGAGTAGCGGAATCATATAGACGACATTAAATTTGACGGCTCTTGCGCCATTTAACATCACGGAATAGATCACAGCGCTGGTAAGAGCGATGCCTTGAAAAACAGGATGCATAAACACCATGCCAAACACCAGGATCATGACAAAATAAACAAAATTGACGATCGGGTGATAGGTAGAGAAGCTGTCTCTCATTGTTGGCGAGCTCCTGTCACAGCGAAATCCCCGCCTACATCCCGGCCTAAATCGCAAGTGTACACCCATTCGATAACGTCACCGTCTTGCAGTACATACCGGCTGCTCCCGTAGTTGGGAAACCAGCCATTCACCTTGTACATCCATCCGCTAAGCTCTCCACAGTCAAATTCATAGAGATTGTTAATACCCTCGACATAGTTGCTGTTGTAGATCGGCGTCATGGAAAATTCCATATGAATCTTGTGGCTCTTCATCTCTCGGAGCAATACATCAAATACGGACTCTCCCTCATAAAAGGTTACGGTTTGCGACTTATAGATAACTCCGTCTTCCGGCAACACTTCGAGCTTGTCCGGATTGAATTGATCCATGTTATCCAAAATCGTCTTCGCCGAGACAGACAAGGTGGCGGTTAATTTGGTCTTCTTATTGATCGTTACATCTTGCCACTCCACCGGTTTGGGCTTTCCCTCCGGTATAGGGTCCGTCTGATACTTATCCTTTTTAGGTTCCTGTTCGGTCTGAGCTTCTTTATTCTTAGTTTCCGCCGATGACTCAGGCTTTGTTGGCTTTGACCCGGATTTGGGTGCATCAGGGTCAGTTGTTCCGGCTTTAGCTTCATCGAGATTGGCTTCATCGGCTTTGGTTCCCGGATCCGTCGTCACTACCTCTGCTTGAACCTGGCCCTGTTCAGCACCATTTATCTCTTCGCCGAGCTTCCCAGTTGGCTCTTCGGTTGGCTTCTCATTTGGATTCTCGATAGGCTTCTCGCTAGAATTTTCACTTAGCCCTTCACTTTGCTTATCCTTATCCTCTTCAGAGGGAGCCGAATTAGGGGCCATCTGAGTCAGAGTCTGAGTCTCGTTAGATCCCCCGGCAGGCTTCGCCGGTTGGTTACCCTTGCCGTCAAATCCGCCCCAAAAGAAGGCGATAGCTAACACGCAAACAATCAATATGGCTGCCAACGCGCGTTTTTTTGTCATCCGCTATTCCCACCTTAAATAACTAAGCAAGGGTTCACTACACTCGACCCTTGCTTAGTACGCGATATTTATTGGTTATTTCACATCGGTCATATCATAAAGACGCGGTTGTCCATTCATAAAGCGATCATAAGCAATAAGCGCATACAGGGCTTGGTCCGTGGCCATAAGGTCCACTTCTCCCGGCTTGGCGCCGCCGTTACCCACTCCGCCTGCCTTCACATGATAGAATCCTCCGCCCGCTGCAGCATAGCTCATTAAGGCATCAAGGGGCGACTTTCCATTTTTAATAAATCTGGCGTCATGATGCGGATCAATGCCAAGGCTAGTCAACGCAACAATCACTTGAGCGATACTCTCCGAGTTCACGGAGCCCCAGCTTGCATAGCCTCCATCCGCAGCTTGGGCTTTCGATAACCATTCCACGCCGCGATCGACAGCCGCTTTTACCTTAGCATCCGTTGTGTAATATGGCGTAAGCCCTTGAATCACCATGCCCGTAATATCCGGGTCCGACACGCCCGGACGTTCACCTAGCGCCCATCCCCCGCCGCTGATCTCTCTTTGTAGAATAAAATCGATCAGCTTCTCTCTCGTTGTCTGTGTTTTTCCGTCTTGAACAACCGGAATTTCATAGGAATGGCTGTCCAGTGCGATCAAGGCAAAGATCGGTCCATTAATGCCTTGCTTGATGACCGTATCATAATCGGTAAGCGGGGCTCTTAAGTCATACCCGGCCACATTGTCGATCCCTTTGCCCATAGCAGTCAAAGCTAGAATCACTCGGTCGTACTCCGTATATTTCACCCGATGCAGCTTCCCTGATTTGTCCTTCAGCGTTTGTTCCACGGTGGCGTAGTATTTGGCATAATACTCATCGGGAATTTTCACGCCGGAACGCGCCAGCCCGAATACGGTCCATTCGCCGCCAACACTCGCTACAACAGGATCGGTAACCGTCTTTTGCAGAAATGCTGCCGTGTCTTGAATGGATTGCTTAACCTCTGCTTCTATTTTCTCCTGGGTTGGAGCTTTAACTTCAGAACCGGACTCGGCTTGCTCTTGCTTTCCCTGCTTATAGTCATAAGCTCTGGTAGCAACAACCGCTGCCATCTCCCGCGTTACCCAATCCTTCGGCTTGAACTGCTGGTCGCTTCCCAGCATCAACTCCAAGGCAATAACCGTCTCAACATCTCCCTGCGCCCAGCCCGATACTTTATTTATATCTTTAACGGCTACGGCCGGCTTCGCAGGGCTCAGCTCCAATGCTCTGCTAAGCGTGGAGGCCATTTGCTCGCGAGTGATCTTATCGTTTGGATTAAATTGATGATTATAACCTGTGGCAATTCCTTCTTTATAAGCTGCATTTACATAAGGATAGAACCAATCTTTCGAATTCACATCTGTGAATGCAATTACTTTGTCTGTCTGAATATCCAGTCCCAGAACCGAGACTAATATTTTCATGAACTCTGCTCTAGTAATATTCGACTGCGGATTGAACTTGCCGTTATTCCCCTCAACGAATCCAAGCCGGGTTGCCGATCCGATCGCTTGATAGGCCCATGACGAGATGGTAGAAGCATCGGTGTACAGCTTCATGAGATCAATTTGAGTATCAACCGACTTAATCGGATCAGACGGGTTCACGCTAGAACCGCCGCCTTGAGTAGTCCCAGGTACTTCTACGACAGGATTATTCGTGTTACCGCCTGTAACCGGAACGTTCCCCTGTCCGTTTGATAGCGTACCTTCCCACTGGCTTAGGTCCTCACCTAAATCTTCACCAAGATTAGTCGTATAACGCCATTGCAGACGATCCCCATCATTCAGAACATATTTGCTTGCTCCATAGTTGGGATACCAGCCATTGACATTGTACATCCATCCGCTGCCGCTGCCGTGGTCAAACTCTCCACCGCCAGCTATGGACTGAACATAAATGCTGCCGAATTTGTCGGTCCAATCATAATCGTAGTCTATATTGCGATCGTCCAGCACTCTTCTTAATACCGTCCATGCCGTGTCACCGGACTGCAGTTCTACCTTAAGGTCCGGGACAACATATCCCTCGCCGATCGTAAGCTTATCCACGGACAGGGTTGCATATTTCTTTGGTTGAGGGGTTGGTATGACCGCGCCTCCACCAGGAGTTTCTGTAGAACTAACCGCGTAGGCAACAAAATCGGTAAAATGCTTTGTTTGTACGATAAGATCATTTCCGCGATCAAAGGCATACTCGCTTTGGCCGCTGGTGAATCCCGCTGCATCACTTGCATATTTATGAATCGCCTTAACGGTTCCACCTTGAATATAAGCGGCATTCTTCCCGCTCATTCCCGCAAAGGTCAAGGTTACATATTGACTGAATTCTACGCGGGCATCCCCGCCCATGGAGAAGGCTTGCACAATGGAATCCAGCTTGTTTTCATTGGCGATAATTCCGCTTAACTTATCTTTTAATGTGGTATCCGCCGTATTCAAGGATGAGATCAAGTCGAGAGATGAGGCATCACCGCTGATGACTTGAGTTCCCTTCGCTATTTGAGCGGTAACATTGCCCTTAACCGCTTCTAAACCAGGTAGACTTTGATTCGCGGGCAAGCTGACGCTAACCTTCGCATTTTTGCCATCAGGAATTTGTACTGTAATATCCTTGCTGCTGTCCGAGGCAGTTATCGGAATAAGGTAATCCTGATCATCTTGAGGGATATCTACCTTAGGTTGATCGCCCGCTGGTAGTGGTACAACGTTATCCTTGGGTTGTTCCGGTTGTTCCGGTTGCTCCGGCACCTCTGGAGCTCCCGTCTGAACGTCTGTCATGTCATAAAGCCGAGTTTGGCCATTGACGAACCTGTCATAGGCAACCAGAGCATAAGTGCCTTGGTCCGTTGCCATGCCATCGACGACTCCAGCTTGGGCACCGCCATTCCCTGTAGCTCCCGGCTTGATGTGCATGAATCCGCCTGCTGGTGCAGCAAATGACAACAAGTCGTCCAACACGGATTTCCCGTTTTTTACAAACCTAGGGTCACTCTGTGGATCGATGCCCATGCCTGTTAAAGCGACAATAACCTGGGCCGTACTTTCAATATTTTCGGTACCCCAGCTTTTATAGCCTCCATTGGCAGTTTGGGCATTCGACAGCCAGATCAAAGCCCGGTCTACGGCTGCTCTTACCTCTGGATGGGTTGCGTAGTAAGGCGTGAGCCCTTGAATGGCCATTCCGGTAATATCCGGATCCGGGACCTTTCCTCCCAGAGCCCATCCGCCGGCTTCAACTGTGCCCTTTTTGATTTCCTTATCCAGAATATAAGCAATCAGCTTATCTCGAGTTGTTTGTTCGGCAACCCCGTCAACTTGGGGAATGTCGTAATTGTTACTGTCGAAAGCGATTAATGCAAAGATCGGGCCGTTAATCCCTTGTCTGATTACATAATTATAGTCGGCAAGGGCATTTCGAATATCATAACCGGCAACATCATGAAAATCTTGGCCTATAGAGGCGAACCCCAATATTAATCTTGAATGCTCGGTGCCTTTATTTCTATGCAGTTTGCCAGCGTACTGGGGCATCAATTCTTGGACCTGTTCAACTACATTGTTGTAATAGAGGTCGTAATAACCATCGGGTACTTTATAACCCGCTCTGGCCAATGAGAGGATGGACCACTCTCCGCCGCCCGTTCCGAACGTTGGGTTGTTCACGGTTTGAACGATATAAGCCAGGTTCTTGTCCAACTGTTCCTTATATGAAATAGCAGGAGTTACAGGGCTCTTTTGATATATAACGGTAAAAGCTTCCTCATCTCTTTTTCCTGCACCATCCGTTGCCGTTACTGCGATCAGATTCTCCCCGGCTTGCAAGAAGACGGTATACTCTTCATCGACAGTCGATACTTTAACTCCATTCAGTGTCACTTCAGGAATGATATCCTTGTAGACATCGTCTGTAACCGTTACTGTAAAGCTTAATTCACTCTCGGTTACCTCCTGGTTGTGGCGCAAACCTTCCACAGTAATAACCGGATTCTCTGAATCGGTCTGCTCATTCGCGGCTAATGCCTGATTAAGATCCGAAAGCACCCCATTTTCTTGTGTAACTTCCGCAGCAAAGGACGTCGCCATCCCGCCTGAGAACATGGTTACAAATAAAGCTACTACGAGTAACCCGGCCAGAAATTTATTTTTTCTCATTATTTCGCTCCCCCTTCATTTTGCACATCGTTACAACCGACTCCCCAAAAATACAACAACAAAAAACCTCTCAACATGAATCGTTAAGAGGTTTAATAGCATAAGTAAGCAGAGTTAGCCTGAATCCTGCACTAATAAACACCTTCCTATCCATCGTAGAATTGCGGTGCAAAAAAACAGGCAGATATTCTGGCTCTAGTATCATCACCCTTACAGCCTTCCCAGTTTCCCAGTGGCATATTGCAAGGACTCCTCTATTACAGCGGCGGGACCGCGTGGGATTCTCACCCACTTCCCTTTTAACCAATTCATGTGCCGAACCGTCGGACACCATAATTGGACCTGTTTCTTCCATATTTGATTATCTGCTAATTATATCTGATATATTTTCGTTTGTCCCGGAAAACATCCCCGGACCCTTAGGTTTCTATTTATCCTTATAAATGACAGGGGCTCTGCCATAATAATTTGAAAAATATCCGATTTCTTTCCGCCCGGTTCCGTCTTTTTTGACTACATAGACGCGGCCTTCCAACCAGTAATACACATAATCCCCCAAGACACTTACGTTTTCGATTCGCTCCCAACCGCTGTCAAAATTGAGATCCGTGAAGACCAGGCGCTTTTTCACGCCTGTTGCGATATCCATCTTCCACAAGGATTGCGTCCACTTCAATTGGTTGTCCTCTGTATAATAAATAGTTCCTCCGCTAATATCAAAAATCTCCACGGCGGATTCACTCAACTTGCCAACCGCCCTTTTTCCTGAACCGTCCAAATTCATCTCTCTCATCGTTTTGGCAAGCCTATCCATGTAATAAATTTTATTATCGGAAATCCTAGAGTCCTTTACATCGGCATCACCGGTCAGCTTCTTTTTACTGCTTCCGTCCATCTTCATCCGATACAGTGTCCAGCGGTTGTTCTCAAAGTAATTGTAGTAAATCCAATTGTTATGAACATACTTCAAGAAGCAATCCGCCTGTGACAGCTTCGTTCTCTTCCCATTCTGAAGCTTGAAAATAGCATAATTGCCATCATCGCCATAATCGGTAAACCAGATGACATTATTATCGATGTAAACCGCATCCTCAAATAGGGTGCCTTTGCCAATCACATGTCGCGAACTCGCACTCTCACCATCATTGATCTTAACGATATTACCAGTCACACTATTAAAATACATATCTCCTTCATGACCCATTTCCAAAGAAAGCTTTTCAGAAGCCGGAATTACAAATTCCTCAACCTCGCCCTGAACGGTGGTTCGAAAAAATTCATCCTCATCCATTGTTCCATAATCATATTCTTCGAAATAGAAATGTCCATCCGTATTGATGACACTTCTTTTCTCCCAGAGACGCAGTGCAGGCAGATCTCCAACCTCAAACTCATGACTGCTCCCGTCGCCATACAAATACATAAAAGAAAACCCGCCGGCGTAGACAATTTTTGGCCTCAACTCTTGTTCCAGTGAAGCCAGCTTCTCATCCGTGATTTGATGCTCCCCATCGGTGATTATGATCATTCCGTTGTTAAAAGTCAGCTTCTTTTGAAACAGATCCTCAACCACGTTCCGCAAAGGCAGATACGTCGTGCCGTTCACTACTTTGGCTGCAGTGCTCATCACGATCTTTTGATTATTTATGTAGAGAGCTGCATCGCCAACCCGCGTTTTGCCGGTCCGGCCATTTGCCGTAATCGTGATCTCCCCCGTTTTCGCACTAAAAGACAACTGCGCGCCCAGCTTGTCCGCCAAAAACCGCAAAGGTACAAAGGTATTGCCCTGTTCAACAAAAGGCGCTATATCCGGATTAGCCGTGTCTATCTTGCTCAACTGTCCATTGACATAGGCTTTGGAACTGTCGATGTACAATAGGATAGCTTGATTCAGAGCTGCCTCGGAACCGGCGTCTGATTGTTCAACTGGCGAACTGCTCGTGACGGCGGATTCCTGTGCAGCGATGAGACTGTTCCCCATGCAGCCTAGCAGCAGACTCACTGCAATTAACACTTTTTTTAACATCATATATTTCTTCCTTCTCTGAAACATTCTTTAATCCCCTTCCCAAGCTTGTAATGTCTTCCAAACTTTAGGATACAACAGCTTGCAAGACGATTCCATCCTCTTCTTGTTCCAAAATAAAAAAAGAGCCCCTTAAAGGGACTCCATTTCGAATATTTTTCTATGAAAATTGAATTGTGCTCAAGGATACTTTGCCGTTCAGGACGATGTACACGTCCTGACGTCCGCTTACACCGCTCACTTCGGCGGTGTAATCACGCCACTCCTGTGCTGCGCCTGCCGCCAGCTCGATGCGTCCTGCCAGTGCACCATCCGGTCCTTGCAGCCGGATCTCAGCCGAACCGGCCGTCTGGCTGGCTGCGCGCAGCTTCACGGTGTTCGCACCAGCGCCGAACTCGGCGTCTTCGAAGGCAATCCAGCCGGATTGCCCCTTCACCTCGGCGGCGCTGCCGCCTTCCCGGCATTCGCCGATCAGCACGCCCTCGTAGGCGTCATAGTTGATCGCCTTCACCGGCTGCTTCAGATCGCGCGGCGGGATGACCTCGCCTTGCACCTCAAGCGCCGCACTGAGCGGCAGATTCGACGAGGAAGCTCCGGCCATAAAGGTGTATGTGCCGTTTTCGATGCAATAGCGCTCGCGTGTAACGTCCCACATCGCCAGCTCGGACAGCGGCAATGTGAAGCTCACCTCAGCCGACTCACCCGGCTGAAGCAGTACCCGCCGGAAAGCAAGCAGTTGCTTCAACGGACGATTCACGCGCGATTGCTCCGCATGTCCATACAGCTGCACTACTTCTTCGCCCGGACGGTCTCCGGTATTGGTCACGGTAACTGTAAGACCGATTTCCACATCTTGATCCGCAGAGACCTGCTGCCGGTCCAAGCTCAGTCCGTCATAGCGGAATGTGCTGTAGGACAGGCCGTGCCCGAACGGATAGAGCACCTCACCGTCAAAATACCGGTAGGTTCTGCCGCCCTTAATGACGTCGTAATCCATGAACTCCGGCAACTGATCGACCGATTTGTACCAGGTCATATTCAGGCGTCCTGCCGGGTTCACATCGCCAAACAATACGTCAGCAACGGCATGTCCAAGCTCCTGGCCGACATGCGTGGTGTATACGATGGCCGGTACATTTTCGTCCGCCCAGTTCAAAGCGTATGGATAGCTGCCCACCAAGACCACAACCGTGTTCGGGTTCACGGACAGGACTTCCTTGATCAATTGCTCTTGGGATGCCGGGAGTGTGATATCCGGACGATCAATAGTCTCTTTGCCGTTGATCAGCGGATGGTTGCCGACGAAGACAACGGCTAGATCCGCATCAGCCGCAACTTCCTTCGCCGCCTGGAATTTGTCCGTTACCGTCTCCACCTCGAAGACGTCGGCGGTAATCTTGTCTTCTTCGCCGTTTGCCACCGATGCTGCACCCGCCACATTGATCTCGTTGGCGGTTTCTTCCGCGCTGCCGCTGCCCACGAGCAGTTCGCCGCTGTCGCCCTTCACGGTGACCGGCGTATCGTTCCAAGTCGAGAAGGTTACGTTGCCCGCTCCTTCTTCCGAAGGACGAACGAGAAATACTTCCTTCGTGAACCACTCCCAGATTTGGTCGGCGGAAGCCTTCACGATGCGGTCATCCGTCGTCAAATAACGGCCGTTATGTTCCGCGATGAGCGTGTGGCTGTCCCAGCCCCAATCGGTTACTTCAAATACGGTGGCCTGTTCCTTCGCCGCGCCGTTAGCAGCCAGAGCCGCCTGCTCGCCGTCCTGCACCTGCACGTAACGCCCGCTTCGCTTCGCCTTCAGCTTAATGCGGTCCGTGCCGCCGGAGAACACCGTCGTACCGCCATGCGCATCCAGCTTCTCTTGGATACCTTGCAGCGGCGTGATGGTATAAGGCATGGAGCCGCTGTACCAATCGCGGTACACCGTTCCGCCAAGCGGCCCGATGACGGCGACTTTCTTCAACTTGTCCGCCTGCAGCGGCAACATGCCGCCTTCATTCTTCAGAAGCACGGCAGCTTTGCCAGCCGCTTCGCGCGCCAGCTTCTCATGCTCCGGTTGCAGAATCGCCGACTCGTCAATCGCTGCATACGGATTGTCTTCCTCCGGATCGAACTCCCCGAGCCGGAAGCGCACGCGGAACGTGTTGCGCAGCGCAGCGTCCAGGTCGCTCTCCGCAAGCAATCCATCCTCCAGCGCTTCACGCAATGCCTGCTTGATCAGCTCGCCATCGTCGGTAATGCTGTCGATGCCGCCTTCTTTTACGGAACGGGCCACCGCTTCTTTGTGCGTCTCCAGGTAACCGTGATCGCGCACCGTACCGGACACGTCAAAAGCATCGCTGACGACGAACCCGTCCATGCCCCATTCTTTCTTAACGATGTCATTCACTTCCGGCATCAGGTTAGCCGGCACGCCGTTAACGGCATTGTACGCCGTCATCATGGACTGGGCGCCGCCCTCTTTGAACGGAATTTCAAAAGCTTTCAAATAGTATTCACGCATATTGCGGGGGTCGATGCTGACCGATTGATCTCCACGGCCCACCTCATTATTGTTAGCGATAAAATGCTTCAACGTAGCAACCGCTTTCAAATACTTCGGATGATCTCCCTGAATCCCTTTAACGAGCGCCGCTGCCAGTTTGCCGGCCAGCATAGGATCTTCACCGTAAGCTTCTTCGGTCCGGCCCCAACGCGGATCGCGTTCCATGTCGACGGTCGGCGCCCAAAGCGTCAGCCCGTTGATCTCCGGGTTCCGTTTATAAAAACCTCTCGCCTCATCGCCGATCGCGCTGCCGATGCGTTGCATCAGATCGGTATCCCAGGTGCATCCCAAGCCGATCGGCTGCGGATATCCCGTTGCTTCGCCAAGCCAGGC
>DJTQ01000450.1 GCA_002439285.1 Paenibacillaceae bacterium UBA6304 | reverse complement strand
CGAAGCGACCGGAGAAATGGTTGTTGCCCATGATGAAGCGGAAGCCAAGGCTAAGCTGGGACGCGATGATATTAGACAGGATGAGGATGTTCTCGATACGTGGTTCAGCTCCGCCCTTTGGCCTTTCTCGACACTCGGCTGGCCTAACGAAGAGAGCGAAGACTTTAAACGTTATTTCCCTACAAGCGTTCTGGTTACCGGATATGATATTATTCCATTCTGGGTATCCCGCATGATCTTTACCGGATTGGAATTCACCCAAACCGTTCCGTTCAAAAACGCTCTGATCCATGGATTGGTCCGTGACAGTGAAGGCCGCAAAATGTCCAAATCGCTGGGTAACGGAGTCGATCCGTTGGAAGTCATCGAGAAGTACGGTGCTGATGCGATGCGTTATATGCTCTCGACAAGCAGCACGCCGGGGCAGGATCTCCGTTTCCATTGGGAGCGGGTGGAGCAGGCCCGTAACTTTGCGAACAAAATTTGGAATGCATCCCGGTTCGCTTTGATGAACCTGGAAGGCGTTACATTTGAGGATATTGATATCAGCGGGGAGCTCTCGACCGCCGACCGTTGGATTCTTCACCGTTTCAACGAAACGGCGCGTGAAATTACCCGCCTGATCGATGCCTATGAATTTGGTGAAACCGGCCGTCAGTTGTATAACTTTATTTGGGACGATCTCTGCGATTGGTACATTGAGTTCGCAAAATTGTCTCTGTACGGGGAAGATGCTGACGCCAAGCGCAAAACGCAGTCCGTGCTCGCTTATGTGCTGGATCACACCTTGCGTCTGATCCATCCGTTCATGCCGTTTATTTCCGAGGAAATATGGCAGCATTTGCCGCATCATGGCGAATCGATTACACTGGCCGAATGGCCTAAGTATGATCCTTCGCTTGAAGCGCCGGATGCTTTACAGGAAATGAGCCTGCTCGTCGACGTGATCCGTTCCGTCCGTAATATCCGGGCGGAAGTGAACGTTCCAATGAGTAAGAAAATCGAACTGTTCATTAAACCGGCCTCTGCGGAACTGCTGGACATTCTGAATCAGAACGGACATTACATCCGCCGGTTCTGCAATACTTCCCAGTATGAAGCTTCCTTGCAGTCGGCGGTTCCGGAGAAAGCGATGACTTCGGTGGTTACCGGGGCTGAATTGTACCTTCCGCTCGCAGGATTAATTGATATCAGTCAAGAAATCGCACGCCTTGAAAAAGAAGTTGAACATTTGACCAAAGAAGTGGAACGCGTAGAGAAGAAATTGGCCAACGAGGGCTTTGTCGCTAAGGCTCCGGCCAAGGTGATCGAGGAAGAACGCGCTAAGATGGATGATTATTCCGAAAAACGCGATAAAGTTCTGGCCCGGATCGGCGAATTGAAGGGCTAAGTCAATTTCATCAACTCTTAAGGCTGCGTTAATAGTCCGATTTCCGGGGAATTAACGCAGCCCAATCTGTTGTTTAATCGAGCAGTATTATTCCAACAATTAATTGAAGGTGAAAGTGATGGGGGCTCATCAAGATCAGTGCGAGGAAGCACTGCAAAGCTATAGTGAAGCTGTGGATTGGATCAATGGGCTGATTCCTTTCGGAATCCGTCCGGGTTTGGAACGCATATACCTGTTGATGGAACGCTTCGGCAACCCGCAGCGAAAACTGAAATTCATCCATGTTGCCGGTACGAACGGCAAAGGATCTTCATGCGCCTTTTTAACTCGTACGTTGCTGGAATGCGGTTATAGTGTGGGAACATATACCTCTCCATACATCATGAAATTCACTAACCGGTTCCAGTACAATGGACAAGATATCCCGGAGCAAACCCTGTTGTCTCTTGCGAACCGGGTGAAACCTCTTGTCGAGGAAATTGCGACGACTGAACTTGGCTCCCCGACGATGTTTGAAGTCAGCACTGCGATCGCGATTCTTTATTTTGCCGAGGAGTGCTACCCGGATGTTGTGGTATGGGAGACAGGTCTTGGGGGAAGGATGGATGTTACTAACATTGTGACTCCGATCGTTTCCTTGATTACGAATATCGGGTATGACCATACGGATGTTCTTGGCGATACCATCGATCAAATCGCACGTGAGAAAGCCGGGATTATCAAGCCCGGTGTTCCGGTAGTGAGCTGTGTTGAACAGCCTGAAGCGATTGAAGTGATGAAAAATACAGCATTGATGCAGCATAGCAGCCTATACCTGATGGGCGAGCACTTCTCGTTTGATCGTCAGAAGGTCAGTGAGAAAGGACAGTCGTTATTGTTCCATGGACCTTTCCGCCAATTCGAGCTAGAGATGTCAATGCTTGGCGAGCATCAATGTAAGAATGCCGCAGGTGTCATGATGGTGCTCGAAATTTTGCGGCAATACATGGCTTTTGTTCTGGAGGATGAGGCGGTGCAACGCGGATTCGAGGATACCTTTTGGGCCGGGCGCCTGGAGCGGATCTCGGCTGAACCGCGCATCGTTCTTGATGGCGCGCACAATCCGGAAGGTGCGGAAACGCTGGCGAAGAGCATCCGGGAGACATTTAGTTATAAAAGGCTTAATTTGATGATGGGGATGCTAGCTAATAAGCATCATCATGCCTACTTGCAGCATATATTACCTATAGTGGATACGCTTATCCTGACCGAGCCCGATTTTCGCCGTAAGCTGGATGCTGAAGCGCTATATGATCTTGTCCAAGAGCTGAAGGATACGAAGGCGAAACCGGAATTGGAAATCATTGTGGAACGCGACTGGAGGAAGGCCCTTTCTCTTCTGAAATCGCGTACGGAACGGGAAGATCTTGGGGTGGTCACCGGCACACTGTATATGATTTCGGATGTGCGGGCAGCTCTTTTGCATCAAACCGATTCTGAAAAAGGCTGGTGAACTTTAAATTGTTAAATACGACTGAACAACATGTGCATTTTATCGGTATTGGGGGATATGGCATGAGCGCCATCGCCCGCGTAATGCTTGAAATGGGTTATACCGTGACTGGATCGGACGTTGCCGCCCAGGAACTGACTGAAAAATTGGCGGCCAAGGGAGCCAAAATTTATATCGGCCACACGGCGGAGCAAGTGCATGGGGCGGACTTGGTCGTCTATTCGACAGCACTGCCGAAAGATAACGTGGAACGGGTCGAAGCAGAGGAACAAGGAATTCCGATTCTGCATCGTTCCCAGATGCTGGCGCGGCTGCTTAATGAACGTAAGGGTGTTGCAGTGGCTGGAGCTCACGGCAAGACGACAACCTCTTCAATGATTGCGCTCGTCATGGAGCAATGCGGAACCGATCCTACCTATATTATCGGCGGGGAGATCATGGACATCGGCACGAACGCGAAAGCCGGCCAGGGGAACTTTGTCGTGGCCGAAGCGGATGAAAGCGACGGATCTTTCCTGCAGTATCATCCCTACTTAGGGGTCGTTACGAATATTGAAGCCGATCATCTTGAAAATTATGGCGGTGATTTTGGCCGCTTGAAGCAAGCTTACGTCCAGTTTTTGAATCAGATCAAACCGGAAGGTAAGGCCGTAGTCTGCGGGGACGATTCTAATGTCATAGAATTGCTGCCAAGCTTGAAGTGTCAGATCACAACTTACGGCATCGATTCGGACTGCGATTATTCGGCCGAACAGATCAAGCTCGGTGACCGTCAAGTAACCTTTACAATGAAGCACGGCCAACAGGAGCTTGGACAGGTTGAACTTTCGGTTCCCGGGAGACATAACGTGTACAACGCTATGGCCACGATTATCGTTTGTCTGGAAGCGGGAATCCCTTTTGCCGAAATCACTTCTGCGATCACCAAGTTTCACGGGGCAAAGCGTCGCTTTCAGGTGCTTGGCGAAAGCGACGGGATTCTTGTAATTGATGATTATGCGCATCACCCGACAGAGATTGAAGCGACCATCGCTGCAGCCAAAGCTACGGGCAAGCGGATTATCGCTGTCTTCCAGCCGCAACGTTATACCCGGACCTTCTTTTTGCTGGATGCATTTAGCCGTGCGTTCAGCGGAGCTGATGAAGTGATCATCACGGATATATACTCACCTGCCGGTGAGAAGCAAATCGAAGGAATCAACTCTTCCAAACTGGTTGATCTCATTAAAGAGAACAGCAATGCGGGGGCAAGATACCTGCCAACCAAACAGGATGTTATCGACGAGCTTCAAGGACGACTTCAGCCGGGAGATTTGGTATTGACGATGGGAGCAGGCGATATCTGGAAGGTTGGATACGAGCTTGCTAAGAAAATGCTTAGCTGAACGGTAAAAGCAAAAACATAGCTGGAAATATGACCTCATTCGCCGCTGACACTGGCGAATGTAACCTGAGCAACCTCGACATTCTCGAGGTTGCTCTTTTGTTTTGGCTGGTCTATAAGCTCAATTCCATTCATATTGTATTTTTAGAAGAATGGACAAGGAGCGTGCGGAGCGTGAATAAGGCTAAAATGACTTTCCGGTTTGACGACCAAGGGCGCCAAGCCTCGCAGGAGCACTCAAACTCACAGGATCGGCAGGTTTTGGAGGAACGGGATTTTAAGCAAGACTTAAGCGAAAGATCCCTTGATAAAGGAACACAGCCGTCTTCCTTTCCGGAGGGGAATGAGGAACGAATCGACAGGGACCCCAATTCCTATCGTGCTGTCGAAATGGTGGACGATTGGGGCGATCCGTTTACCGATTATACCGGAACTCACGGGATTGTCGTCCCAGCTTATATGAATCACGGTCCGCGTCGTACGTCCTGGTGGAAGGTTGCCGGATCGCTAACAGGCGCCATTGTCACCGGTGCATTATTTGGATTCGTTGTCCTGTCCATGTTTAATGGAGGAGTGACCGTTCCTATTCCCGGGATTTCCGTACCCAATCAGACGGCAGCGGGAGAAGCCGTCGCCGATTTGCCCGTCTTCGTTCCGATCGGTGAAGCGGATACTGTAGGCTCGGCATCTGGCATAACGGTTAACATTGCTTTGCCGGAACAAACCTACCATTTTCTTCAGTATGGCGTGTTCAGTACGGCAGAAGGAGTCCAACTGGCACAGAAGGAATTACAGGATTCAGGAATCGCGGCGGCTAGAGACACTATAGACGAAAAGCGGGTTTATGCCGGCGTCTCACCGGATCGTGAACAAGCCAAACTGCTTAGCAGTCAGCTCAAAACGGCCGGGGTCAACCTTATTCTTCATGAAATCACGTTTCCTTCCTCGGCTGAGGTGGTATATAACGGAGATGTAACATCGCTGGAACGATATTTCGCCCAGAGTGCGGAACTGATTTCATTGCTTAGCTCTTTATCCGCTTCGCGATTGGTCGAGGTTTCTCCGCAGGCATTAACGGCAGAAGAGATGGCCGAACTTAAGCAAAGTCATCAGTTATGGACGGAGAGCGCGGCCGCGGTACGCGGACAACAGCCGGAGACATTTGCGGCAGAATCCGGTGAGATGGAAAAGGCGATGAACAGCGCCGTCGAGGCCATGGGCGAATATAATAAAAAAGGGGCTAAGACATTGCTTTGGGAAGTCCAAGATGAGATGATGAGCTTTATTTTGTCAGAGCAAAAAGTTGTGAATTCCGGAAGCTGAAGTGAGGAAAAACGGTAAAATACGGCAAGGGATTGGTAATACTTCCCCTTGCCGTATTTGTGTTTGTATTGCCGCTGAATAAACCTTATAATAATGAGGTGTCAAAAAATGGCGAGGATGACAGCGACAAGTTGTCGAAACCTTCCACCATCTAAGTCCGGCGATAGATGAATTAAAGGAAGAGAGGCTTCCTTTGAGAAATCAAGCCGTTAAAGGAGAGTATTGCCCCTTGGAGTCCTCAGCAGCACGTCACATCATTCTTGCATCCACATCTCCACGCCGAAGCGAACTCGTGTCTTCCTTACATATTCCGTTTGAAGTTGTTCCGAGTCACGCCGATGAGACGACACCAGAGAACTGGACTCCGGAGCAGATCGTGACAGAGCTTGCTAAAAGGAAGGCAGACGCTGTCTATCGGAGTTTGAACCCATCGGGACGTCAAGGTGTTATCGTCGGCAGTGATACTATTGTGGTCAGAGATAATACCGTGCTGGGAAAGCCGAAGGATGAGCAGGAGGCCGCCTCCATGATTCGTTCTTTACAGGGGAGAAGCCACAAGGTGTACACCGGCGTTGCCTGTATGGACAGCGTTACTGGAGAGACCCGGGTGGATTACAGGATGACCGTAGTAACCATGAGATCTTTGACGGAGGAGCAAATCGTTGCTTACGCCTCCAGCGGGGAAGGACTCGATAAGGCCGGAGCCTATGGTATTCAAGGACTTGGCGCGACTATCGTGTCCGGGATTGAAGGCTGTTATTTCAATGTCGTCGGATTGCCTTTGTCGCTGCTTGCCGAGATGTTAGCTTCTTTTGGAATTACCGTTATTTAAGTCAAGGAAGAGATAAAGCATATCCTTCCGGAATGTATTTTGTCCGCAAAGCCTTTGCTTTGCCAAAACCATTCGGAAGCGAGGGATCGTATTGATAACAACAACCTATATGCTGCGTGATATTCCTAATGATGAACGGCCTAGAGAACGAATGCAACAGTACGGGGCAAGCGCGCTGAGTCAGGCAGAACTGCTCGCTATTTTACTGCGGACGGGGACGCGCCAGGAATCGGCGATTCACATGGCCCAGCGTATCCTTGGGGAAACCGGAGGGATTCGCGGAATTATGGATCTCAGCATTGGTGAATTGACGAGAATGAAAGGGATCGGATTGGCAAAGGCGGTGCAGATCAAAGCTGGTATAGAACTTGGTCAAAGGTTGGTCAGGACCCGCTTGCCGGATGCACAGACGATCCGCAGCCCGCAAGACGCGGCCGATCTGCTAATGGAACAGCTTCGATATTTGCAGAAGGAACATTTCGTTTGCTTATTTTTGAATACGAAAAATCATATCATTGCTCAGGAGACACTATCGATTGGAAGCCTGAATGCTTCCATCGTTCATCCGCGCGAAGTATTCCGTGCCGCAATCAAGTGCAGTAGTGCATCCGTCGTTTGTGCTCATAATCATCCCAGCGGGGACCCGACGCCGAGTCCGGAGGATATCCGGATGACGGAACGGTTGTGCCAGGCGGGAGATATCGTAGGAATCGACGTGCTGGACCACATTGTTATCGGGGACGGGATATTCGTCAGTTTGAAGGAGCAAGGCTTGATGTAATATAATAGATAAGATACAGAAGGAAAGGGAGATACAGCATGTTAGGTGGCTTTACGAAAGATTTGGGAATCGATTTAGGAACGGCAAATACCCTGGTTTATATCCGTGGAAAAGGAATTATCGTGAGAGAACCTTCGGTAGTCGCTATTCATACCGATAATAAAAACATTGTAGCGGTCGGCGAGTCGGCCAAGAAAATGATCGGGAGAACTCCGGGCAATATTCGGGCAATTCGCCCGATGAAGGACGGGGTAATCGCCGATTTTGACACGACGGCAACGATGATCAAATACTTCATTCGCCAGGCGCAGAAACAGCGCTCGCTGTTCCAACGCCATCCTAACGTGATGGTCTGCGTTCCCTCCGGCATTACTGCGGTTGAACAACGCGCGGTTGAGGATGCAACCAAACAAGCGGGAGCCCGTGAAGCTTATACCATCGAAGAGCCTTTTGCTGCTGCGATCGGAGCCGACCTTCCGGTTTGGGAACCGACGGGAAGCATGGTTGTGGACATCGGCGGCGGGACTACTGAAGTTGCGGTTATCTCGCTTGGCGGCATTGTAACAAGCAAATCGGTGCGTGTCGCAGGCGATGAAATGGATGAATCGATCATCCAGTATATTAAACGTCAATATAATTTAATGATCGGGGAAAGAACCGCCGAACAACTGAAGATGGATGTCGGCTCCGCTCTTGCCCTGGAGAAGGTCGAAACGATGGAAATCCGGGGCCGCGATCTAGTGTCGGGTCTGCCGAAGACGATCACCATTACTTCGGATGAAATTTCCGAAGCACTCAGTGATACGGTGAATGCCATTGTTGACGCCGTTAAAGTTACCTTGGAGAAATGCCCTCCGGAGCTCGCTGCGGATATCATGGACCGCGGAATTGTGCTCACAGGCGGTGGAGCCCTGCTCCGCAATCTCGACAAGCTTCTGGCCGGAGAGACAGGAATGCCGGTTATCGTTGCGGAGAACCCGCTGGATTGTGTAGCGATCGGAACAGGCAGAGCCTTGGATAACATTCATTTGTTTAAGTCAAAGAGCAGTTCCGCCCTGCGTTCCAAACGGTAAGAATGAAGGATGCTTCGCGCATTGGATAACGGCACCGTCCTGCAACGGACGGGGGGCCGTTTTCTCCGTTTTAAACATGAATCCGGGAGAACCCTGCTATAGGGGAATTGGGAGAAATAAGTAAGGTTGGAGGGTGCTTAAACTGTTTAAGCTGCTTGGCAACAAAAGACTGTTTATTTTGCTGATGGGACTCATTCTATTCATTGCGGTCATGGGTTTCACCCTCGGATCGAGAACTAAATTGTCCTGGCCGGAGAAGTTTGTTAAGGACACGGTCGGTTTTGTGCAATACGTGTTTTACAAGCCCGCTGGCTACGTAGCGGGCTTGTTTGAAGATATTTCGGAACTGCATGCGCTCCAGGAAGAAAACGAGGAACTTAAAATTGCACTGTCCCATTATACGCGCGATAAGGCGTATTTTAACTGGGTTGAGCAGGAGAATAAACGATTGCAGGACGATCTGGATTTTACGAATGCCCAAAAGGAAATGTACGACTACACCTGGAAGATCGCGCATGTCGTTAGCGTGAATGATGATCCTGTTAACCGGACGGTCGTGCTCAACATCGGTGGACGGGAAGGCGTAAAAGAAGGGATGGCCGTTTCATCCGCCGAGGGATTGGTCGGCGTTGTCAGCCACGTAAGTAATTTTACTTCTACTGTAAAGCTGGTTACAACAATGGACGCAAGGGATCCGAATTCCAACGGGATCGCCGTAACAGCTCAGGGCAAGGAGAATCAAGTATTCGGTGTCATCGAGACTTTCGATAAATCGGAGAGCACCTTCTTGATGAGCCGGATCGAAGATCAGAAGGCATTGGCCAAAGGTGATCTTATTGTTTCCTCCGGTATCGGCGGCGTATTCCCACGCGGAATGATCATTGGAACGGTGACTGATATTCAGGTGGGTGAATATGGATTAACTTATACGGCTTCCATCAAACCGGCCGCAAGTTTTACGGATTGGAAGGAACTGTTCGTAGTCTTTGAACCGGAGGCTGAGAAAGAGTGAGGAAACGCAAATATATCCTGATTCTGCTGCTGTTCCTCCTGTTCATCCTGGAAGGAACGATCATCCCTTGGTTAATTCCGCCTTCCTGGGAGACTCGCATAATCCCGCACTTGGTATATGTCGTCATTTTGTTTTTCTCCGTCTATGAGAATCGCCATACCGGGCTCGTGCTTGGACTATGTTTCGGTTTGTTGCAGGATGTTGTTTATTATGGTTCCATGATCGGCGCATATTCATTTGCGATGGGTTTCTCCTGCTATTTGCTGGGGTTGCTGTCCAGGACGCGCCAAGCC
>DJTQ01000448.1 GCA_002439285.1 Paenibacillaceae bacterium UBA6304 | reverse complement strand
CACCGCCCGGTATCGGCAAATTAATCGAATAGGCTTGTTTCGGCGCTTGAGCGCCTAAAAGACCGTAAGCTGGTTTCACTGCTTGCGGTCTTTTTTACTGATTTCACAGTTTGCTCAACTCACTTTTCAAACCCCCCGTTTTATGAGGGAACGAAAAGGCTATACTACCAAGTATCAGTTAAAGTGGGGAGGCTCTGTGACATGGAATTGAATTTTATTCTGATGTCCGTTCAATTATTTTTCGCCGTAGTAATCGGAATGTATTTCTGGAATCAGTTGCGAAGCCAGAAAGGCAACCGTACGGCAGTGGACCGGGAATCGCGTAAGGAAATGGAGAAGCTGCGCAAGTTGCGGGCGGTATCGCTTACCAAACCGCTCGCAGAGCGAACCCGTCCCGCCTCATTGACCGATATCGTCGGTCAGAAGGACGGTCTGCGCGCGTTGAAAGCGGCGCTGTGTAGCGCTAATCCGCAGCATGTCATCATTTACGGGCCGCCGGGGGTAGGCAAAACGGCAGCGGCACGGGTTGTCATGGAGGAGGCCAAGAAGAATCCGGCCTCTCCGTTTAAAGCCGACGCCAAATTCATGGAGATCGATGCAACGATCGCCAGGTTTGATGAGCGCGGCATTGCGGACCCGCTGATCGGATCGGTGCATGATCCGATCTATCAAGGGGCCGGAGCTATGGGCGTCGCAGGCATCCCTCAACCGAAGCCAGGAGCGGTTACCAAGGCGCACGGCGGGATTCTGTTCATCGATGAAATCGGTGAACTTCATTCCATTCAGATGAATAAGCTGCTGAAGGTGCTGGAAGATCGTAAAGTATACTTGGAAAGCGCCTATTACAATTCGGAAGATAGCGGTACGCCGGCGTATATTCATGATATTTTTCAGAACGGGCTCCCTGCCGATTTCAGGCTTGTAGGTGCGACAACCCGTTCGCCGCAGGAAATTCCCCCTGCGCTTCGTTCTCGCTGCATGGAGATCTACTTTAGGCCGCTTCTGCCAGAGGAAATCTCACAAATCGCTGAGGATGCCGTGAAGCGCATCGGATTTCAGCCCTGTCCGGAAGCGGTGGACGTGATTAAGAAGTACGCAACCAACGGCCGTGAGGCGGTCAACATGGTTCAACTGGCAGCCGGCTTGGCCCTGACGGAGAAGCGGGATCATCTGCTTGCCGCTGATCTTGAATGGGTAGCGACAAGCAGCCAACTGACGCCGCGTCCGGATCGCAAAATTCCAGCACAGTCTGAAATCGGCGTAGTGAATGGGCTTGCGGTTTACGGAGCCAATATGGGGACGCTGCTCGATATCGAGGCCACGGCAGTTCCGGTGGAAAAAGGAAAGGGAACCTACAATATTACCGGTGTGGTGGACGAGGAAGAAATCGGTGGCGGTAACCGGACGTTACGACGCAAGAGCATGGCTAAAGGCTCGGTAGAAAATGTGCTGACCGTTCTGAAGAGAATCGGTCTCGATCCGTCCGGGTATGACATCCATATCAATTTTCCCGGGGGGACGCCGATCGACGGGCCGTCTGCAGGGCTCGCTATCGCGACAGCGATCGCCTCGGCGATCAAGCGGATTCCTGTCGATCACCGCGTTGCGATGACCGGAGAAATTGGCATCCACGGCAAGGTAAAGCCGGTCGGCGGCGTAGTTGCTAAGGTGGAGGCTGCTTTTCAAGCGGGAGCCACAACCGTACTGATTCCGAAGGATAATTGGCAAAGCCTTTTCGAAGGGCTGGACGGACTGCGGGTCATCCCGGTCGAAAACGTGGGAGAAGTTTTCCTGCATGTGTTCGGAGAGGAAGCGGAGAAAGATTTCGGACTGATTGCGGGCGGAGAGCTATTCGCACCTCCACCGGCCCCAGCCTCTTTCCTTCATGCTGAGTCTCCACCATCGGGCGGAGTGATGTAACAACGTATTTTTCGGGGCGGCTGCCATTCGAGCAGCCGCTCTTCATTGGTGTTTTCATGTAACATTTGTTAAAATGGGAATGATATCTAACGAGAACGTTTGGAGGTGCGAAAGCGATGGGACCCCATAAATCCAAAGGCCGTCGTTTTCCTTTGCTGCCTTTACGCGGCCTTCTCGTCTACCCTAGTATGGTGCTGCATTTAGACGTAGGCCGGGAAAAGTCAGTGAAGGCGCTGGAAAAGGCGATGGTCGACGACAATCTGATTCTCCTCTGTTCTCAATCCGAAGTGAACATTGAAGAGCCGACCCAGGAAGATATTTTTCGCATAGGTACGGTAGCGAAGGTCCGGCAGATGCTGAAGCTTCCCAATGGCACAATTCGCGTGCTGGTAGAAGGCATGGAACGTGCCGAAATCGTAGAATATTTGGATAATGAAGAATATTACGAAGTAATCGCTAAGGAACGGCCGGAGGAAGATTCTCTCGATCCTGAAGTGGATGCGCTGATGCGTACGGTGCTTACCCAATTCGAACATTATATCAATTTATCCAAGAAGGTAACACCGGAGACGCTTGCTGCGGTATCGGATATCGAGGAGGCTGGCCGTCTGGCCGATGTGATTACCAGTCATTTATCTCTCAAGATCAAGGATAAGCAAGAGATTCTGGAGACGATTGATGTCAGAATGCGGCTTGAGAAGCTGCTTGATATTTTGAATAATGAACGTGAAGTGCTCGAGCTGGAGCGGAAGATCAGTCAGCGCGTCAAGAAGCAGATGGAGAAGACGCAAAAGGAATATTATCTCCGCGAGCAGATGAAGGCGATCCAGAAAGAGCTTGGAGAGAAGGAAGGACGTGCAGGCGAGGTCGAGGAACTTCGGGCCCAGCTTGCAGAGAAGAACCTGCCTGAGAAAGTCCTTGAAAAAACGCAAAAAGAAATTGACCGGCTCGAAAAAATGCCTGCCAGCTCCGCCGAGGGCGGCGTCATTCGGAACTACGTGGATTGGTTGCTCAGCTTGCCATGGGATCATAAGACCGAAGATGACCTGGATCTGGCTAAAGCCGAGCAGGTATTGAATGAAGATCACTATGGACTTGATAAGCCTAAAGAACGCGTCCTGGAGTATTTGGCCGTACAGAAGCTGGTCAAGAAACTGAAAGGCCCGATTCTTTGTCTGGTGGGCCCTCCAGGGGTGGGGAAAACCTCGCTTGCCCGTTCTATCGCCCGGTCGCTCGGACGGGAATTCGTCAGGATCTCCCTTGGAGGCGTAAGGGATGAGGCCGAGATTCGCGGACACCGCCGTACCTATGTCGGTGCGATGCCGGGCCGCATTATCCAAGGGATGAAGACGGCAGGTACGCTCAATCCGGTGTTTTTGCTGGATGAGATCGACAAGATGGCCTCCGACTTCCGCGGTGATCCTTCTTCGGCTCTGCTTGAGGTGCTGGATCCCGAACAGAACAACACGTTTAGCGATCATTTTATTGAAGTGCCGTTCGATTTATCTAACGTTATGTTCGTTACGACCGCCAATGCGGTTCACAACATTCCGCGTCCGCTGCTTGACCGGATGGAAATGCTCTATATTCCGGGGTATACGGAACTTGAGAAGCTGCAAATCGCCACCCGCTATCTGCTTCCTAAACAAAAACGGGAGCACGGCCTGGAGAATGAGCAGCTTGAAATTGGCGAGGACGCCCTTCTACGGACCATCCGGGAGTATACCCGGGAATCCGGCGTTCGGAATCTGGAGCAGCAGGTTGCCGCTCTTTGCCGGAAGGCCGCCAAAAGGGTAGTTTCCGAAGGCTTGGAGCGGATAGAGATCGGCCCGGATAATATTAAGGATTATTTGGGAGTGCCGAAATACCGCTACGGGATAGCCGAACTGGAAGACCAGATCGGTACGGTGACCGGGCTGGCCTGGACTGAGGTTGGCGGAGAAACGCTGGTTATCGAGGTCACGGTTGTTCCGGGCAGCGGTAAGCTGATTTTGACCGGGAAGCTTGGAGATGTCATGAAAGAGTCCGCGCAGGCGGCATTCAGCTATACGCGCTCCAAAGCTGCAGAGCTGGGCATCGCTACCGATTTCTACGAAAAGAACGACATTCATATCCATATTCCGGAAGGCGCGATTCCAAAGGATGGACCATCCGCCGGAATTACGATTGCAACAGCCCTAATCTCGGCATTGACAGGGCGGCATGTATCCAAGGATATTGCGATGACTGGCGAGATTACGCTGCGAGGCCGGGTGCTGCCGATCGGCGGATTGAAAGAAAAGTCGCTTGCTGCCCATCGGGCAGGCTACAAAAAAATATTGCTCCCGAAAGACAATGAGCGCGATTTGCGCGACATTCCGGACAGTGTGAAGGAAGACGTGGTTTTTGTGCCGGTATCCCATATGGATCAGGTGCTGGAGCATGCGCTTGTGGAACAGACCGGATTGCATTAGAGAGGATCGTAACGATGAAAATAACCAACGCAGAGTTTGTGATCAGTGCGGTTGGACCCGATCAATATCCTGAGGATGCCTTGCCGGAGATTGCTCTGGCAGGGCGTTCCAACGTGGGGAAATCTTCGCTGATCAACCGCATGATCAATCGCAAAAACTTGGCCCGGACAAGCTCCACTCCCGGGAAAACCCAGCATTTGAACTATTATCGCATTAATGATGAAATTTACTTTGTCGATTTTCCGGGATACGGCTATGCCAAGGTGTCTAAATCGAAGCGTGAAGTTTGGGGCAAAATGATTGAAAAGTATCTGCTGGAGCGCGAAACGCTACAGCTTGTCCTGCTCATTATCGATCTGAGACATCCGCCGTCCAAAGACGACGAATTGATGTATGATTGGCTGAAGCACTACGATCTTCCCGTATGTGTCGTCGCTACAAAAGCCGATAAAATTCCGAAATCCCGCTGGCAAAAGCATTTGAAGATCATCAGGGAGGCACTGGTTATGCGTGCCGGGGATCAACTCATCATGTTTTCGTCCGAGGAAGGGATTGGGCGGGATGAACTCTGGTCCCACATTTCTTCTTTCGCATTTCCGGAAGACTCGGACCAGACCTTAGAATAAGGCTGGCCAAAGAGCCTGAATCGATGGATCGAGAAGAGATTTGAAGAATGTTCGGTAGGAAAGTGAGCATGCAGGGGGATTTTTACGGCTAAAAACGGCTTAATCCGTTTTTTTCTGAAAAATGGCAGGATTTCACGTTTTAACCGCTGAGCAAATGATTTAAGGTGTAGTGTATAATTATTTAAAAGGCAAGATTACAAGAATTGAGGAGATTTTTATGGCTCAGCGGTTAGCCACAGAGTATGTAAATGCCAGTTTGAGTTTGTCGGAAGTCCAGATGTCGCAGTTTATTCATAAGGTATATGATCCTCATGTCCGTCAACGGGTAAAAGTGCTGGAGAACGGCAGTCAAGAGGTAGTGCTGGAGGATGACGGCGGGGAAGAGGTCCATCTGCCTTTTGACCGAAGAGACGGGCACTATGTCTGTGAATTGTCTTTCCGCTTGGAAAAACCCCATCTTACGAACGTCATGAGACTCTTATTTGCGGCCTTCAAAGGGACCGGGATGGTAACAAGAATTTATAACGGATTCATGATGATGTATTATTATCAAGATGGCCGGGTTCGCAAAATCGTGGAATACTCCCGGGATTCGTACAAATTGGTTTACGAGTTCAAGGATACATTAGGGGAATTGCAACGGATTTACCGGAATAATGATGTGGAACGGGAGATTGAATCGATTCACGTGACCATCAACAACTTGCTGGACCGCCGTCTTGCGATCAGCGATCCGAAAGCCGTGGATGAGATCGATGATGGGCTGCGCGATTGCACCCGTCAGTTGTTCGTCTTGGAGGCCTAGAAGTTGTATTAAACTAACGTACAGAATATGAACCCGCCTAAGAGGATGTCCTCGAAGGCGGGTTTTTTCATGAAAATGCAGAAGAGAAAGAGTAGGGTTCGGGCTGAGAAACTTTGGCTATGCTGGAAATAGCGTCAGCTATTACAGCCAGTCCTTAGCAGGAGGGACCCTTGATGGAATTCCTTGAAGTAGCACTTCGTACTCTGTGTTCCTTTATCGTATTACTCATTGTTACCCGTTTATTGGGCAAAAAGCAGATCAGCCAGCTGACATTCTTTAATTACGTGACCGGAATAACGATCGGTTCTGTCGCGGCCGATTTTACGGTGAATGAAGAACTGACAATTACCGAAGGGGCGACGAGCCTACTGGGGTGGTCACTTCTAACCTTATTAGCCGGCTTTATCAGTCTTAAATCTGCTAAAGGGAGGGTAATTATTGACGGCCAACCCACCATATTGATCAGAGACGGACTGATCCTTGTTAAAGCGATGCGCCGCTGTCGGATCAATATAGATGATTTGAGCATGCTGCTTCGGTCGGAAGATTGTTTTTCCGTCAAGGATGTGGAATATGCGATCCTCGAACCGAATGGCCAGCTAAGCGTCATGAAGAAATCTCAAAGGGAGACGGTAACAAGAGGGGATATGAACCTGCCTCCGGAAGAGCGGCGACGCCTTCCTGCGGAACTCATTATGGATGGCCGTATCGTCTTCAAAAATCTCAAAGAATTAAACGTAAACCAGGCTTGGTTGGAGCAAGAGCTTTTACGGTCGGATGTTACCTATGAACAGGTTTTTTACGCCGAACTTCAGAGCGACGGATCCCTGCATATCCAGAAGTATAGAGAGACATAGCTTCGAAAAATGGATACCCGCCTGGAACCAAATGACCACCGGCAGAATAATATTTACCTGGGGCCAAAAAAGGGTTGCATTTGTCCTTGATAGATGTTATTTTTAATCTCGTTGAAAAGAATATAGGAACCAGGATTCACTCAGGACATGGAGATGTTGCGAGAGATTTTTCCCTCGGGAAGTGAATGACGTAGGTCCTAGCGGATGAAATTTTTTCAAACATTTTATTCCTAGGAAGGGGGAACCGGAAGATGGAATATTCAACTTTCGGAAGACACGTTGCTGTTGATACTTGGGGAGTCGACTTTGAGGTACTGAACAACGCGGATCTGCTGCAAGCTCATATGATTGAAGCAGCCGAAGCTTGTGGAGCCACGGTAATGTCCGTGCAAGCCAAACAGTTTGAACCACAAGGTGCTACAGTGCTTGTTTTGCTGTCGGAGAGCCATCTCTCGATTCATACGTATCCTGAGAGAGGTTTTGCTGCGATTGATTGTTATACTTGCGGAGAGACTGTTGACCCGCAACTGGCGATCGATTACCTGGTGACCGTCTTACAACCGGAGAAATACTTTGCTAAGAAATTAATTCGAGGTTTGGGTGAACTTGAAGTGGTTACACCGAAAGTGAATCAGATAGAGCTCGTTTAAGAGCGATTTTATAACTTGAGAAAAATGGGTAAACTAACATAACCATGGAGAATTCCATGGTTATTTATTTTAAGATTATAGAATTTATAAGTATCCGCAGGTCTGATATTACGTCGAAAGACGTTTTTCTTTTATTTTGAACTTTGTGAACAATTTGGTGTTCTTTTATGTCGCTTTTCATAAATAGTTCATAAAAAAATCATAGAAATGGCCGAGTAACGCCCTACCCCCTGTGATATAATTAACATAGTTTGTTTACACATGATGCTTGGACATCTATTAGAGGCAGGTGAACTTGCAATGCACATCGTCGTAGTCGGGTTAAATTATCGGACGGCGCCTGTGGAGGTCAGAGAACGTTTCTCGTTTGCAGATAAAGATATGCCACAAGCGCTGCAGGAGCTCTTACGCACCAAAAGTGTATTGGAAGGCGTCATTATTGCTACCTGTAACCGGACGGAAATTTATGTAGTTGTTGACCGGCTGCATATGTGCGGTTATTTT
Organism: Paenibacillaceae bacterium UBA6304; assembly: GCA_002439285.1. Lineage (GTDB taxonomy): Bacteria > Bacillota > Bacilli > Paenibacillales > Paenibacillaceae > Fontibacillus. The sequence goes on along the minus strand of DJTQ01000448.1, from coordinate 11,587 downwards.
ATCCGTAGTTTTATGGAGAAATGGTTTGGAATTTCGCGCGAGGAATTTACCAAACATTTATATATGTATGAGGACGAGCAGGCAATTCGTCATCTTTTCCGGGTGGCATGCGGACTCGATTCCATGGTACTTGGAGAAACGCAAATCCTGGGTCAGGTACGCAGCGCTTTTCTGTTGTCGCAAAGCGAGAAGGCGACCGGGCAATGGTTTAACATGCTGTTTAAGCAGGCGATTACGCTGAGCAAACGAGCTCACTCGGAGACGGCGATCGGAGAGAGTGCGGTTTCCGTCAGCTATGCGGCTGTAGAACTGGGTAAACGGATCTTTGGAAGCTTCAGCGGTAAGAGAGTTCTGATTCTCGGTGCCGGGAAAATGAGTGAGCTGACCGCCAAACACTTGAGCGGTGCCGGAGCCGAGGAAGTGCTCGTAGCCAATCGCACCTTTGCACGCGCTCAAGAGCTGGCCTCCAAATTCAGCGGTACTCCTTGTTCCATGAAGGAGGCCATGCAGCGGTTGCAGGAGGTGGATATCCTGATCAGCTCTTCCGGAGCTGAAGGCTATGTTATCACTTCCGCCCAAGTGGCTCAAAGCATGAAAGAGCGGCCGGGCCGTCCTTTGTTTATGATCGACATTGCAGTTCCGCGGGATATCGATCCTGCGATCAGCGAACTCGATAATGTGTTTTTATACGATATTGACGATCTCGAAGGTATTGTGGAGAGCAACATGGAGATGCGCAGGGGTGAAGCCATGAAAATCGAGGGTATGATCGAGGAGGAAATAAACTCCTTTGCGAATTGGCTTCAGACGCAGGGTGTAAAGCCCGTTATCCGCGCCTTACAGGAGAAATCCTCTTCTATTCATGAAAGCACGCTCGAAAGTCTGTTCAACAAGCTTCCGGAGCTTGATGAACGTCAGCGGAAGGTCATCCGGCGTTTAACCAAAAGCATTATTAATCAGATGATGCATGATCCGATTAATCGGATCAAGGAAATGGCAGGCGAAGAGAATGGCGCCGAGGCGCTGAATATGTTCACTCAGTTGTTCGCTTTGGAAGAACAGATTGAAATGCTTGCAGATTCGGGGCTCGAAAGCGGTGCATCGCGAGAGGAGTCCGAGGCTTCTGCGGAAGAGAAGGCAATAAAGGAAAAGCCGCCGTTGTCCTTGGTACAGGCATCGGTTTAATGACACGCCCTGGGCTTGCGTTATATTTACGGTTATGCAGATGATGCGGCCGGAAATGTAACGGCAGGCACGGGGCTTATTTCTATTCCATGGCAGTTTGCAGCGCCGTTTAGTCATTCCTCGGGATTAAGACCCGCTGGAAAAAAGGTGCAGCGTACAGTATGCTATACACATTGCATATTTGAATGGCTTTTTAAACTCGGCTACAGCCTGCTTGGCCGGCCCGGGAGGTATATGAATGACGTATTACGTTCCTGTCATGTTGAACTTGGAAAGGCGCAGATGTGTCGTGATTGGAGGCGGAACTGTAGCGGAGCGTAAAGTAAGTTCCTTGATAGAAGCGGGGGCGAACGTGATTGTTGTTGGCCCTGCCGCGACTAGCCGGCTGCAAAGTGAACATTTGGCCGGACGGATTCAATGGATCCAGCGGGGATATCGGGAAGGTGATCTTGCTGGGGCCTATCTGGCCTATGCCGCGACCGATCACCCTGAGATAAACGATGCCGTTGTGCGGGAAGCCGAAGCGTTCGGTATTCCAGTAAATCATACCGGTGACGGAAGCAAAGGGTCATTTATTACCCCAAGCAGTGTACGGCGTGGAGGATTGGTTCTGGCTGTCTCGACATCGGGGGCAGGGCCGGGAGCGTCCAAGGCGCTTACCCGAGAAATAGACGAACAATATGGAGCAGATTATGAAATTTACGTAGACTTTCTAAATTTTGCTCGAACCACGGTGAAAGACCGGGTACAGGATGCCGGTTTTCGGGCCAAACTGTATAAGACATTGGCAGACATGAATATATTGACATCCATTCGGGAAGGCAGCTTTCGGCCCTGGAGCACGGAAGAACTGAATGCATGGATAGATTTACAACGGGAGGAATGAATCATGAGACGCACCATTATAGTAGGAACCAGGCAGAGCCAATTGGCCTTGACGCAAACGGGCCATGTGATCGACGCTTTAAAGGCGATTTGTGACGAACATCGGTTGCCCTTTGATTTTGAAATCAAAAAGATCGTTACCAAAGGAGACCGGATTCTGGATGTCACTTTGTCCAAAGTCGGGGGCAAAGGATTATTCGTCAAAGAAATCGAGCAAGCGATGTTGGGCGGAGAGATCGACCTAGCGGTACATAGTATGAAGGACATGCCTTCCGAGCTTCCCGAAGGATTAGTCAACGGTGCCGTGCCGAAAAGGGTTGATCCCCGCGATGCATTGATCTCCAGAGAGGGGATCAGTTTAAATGAACTCCCTCAAGGAGCAAAGGTAGGTACAAGCAGCCTGAGACGTTCTAGCCAATTGAGTGCGTATCGTCCTGATCTAATTATTGAGCCCGTTCGGGGAAATATCGATTCCAGGCTGCGTAAATTGGAGACGGAAGGGTTCGATGCTATTATTTTGGCTGCAGCCGGGTTGTTCCGAATGGGCTGGGAGGATAAAATCACCTCCTATCTCCCGGTAGATGTTTGCTTGCCGGCGGTAGGACAAGGAGCTCTAGGCATCGAATGCAGGGAAAACGATGAAGAGGTCCGCCATCTGCTTTGGCTCTACAATGATCCCGAAACCGCGCTGACGGTTGCGGCCGAACGCACCTTCCTTAGCGTGCTGGGAGGAAGTTGTCAGGTTCCGATCGGAGCTTATGCCGTTTTGGGTAAAGATAAACAAGAAGACAACGAATCCGGCCTCTCCGGTGAATTGGTGCTGACCGGTATGGTCGGTAAGCCGGACGGAAGCGTAGTCCTAAAGGAGAGTATGGCCGGAAATGATCCGGTATTGCTGGGAGAAAGCGTAGCGGATAAGCTGATTTCCAGAGGAGCGGACGAAATATTGGCAGCAGCCGGGGAGTGATGGGGATGACGGGGAAGGTATATCTGGTCGGGGCAGGTCCCGGCGATGCGAGACTAATTACTTTAAAAGGGCTTGATTGTTTGGAGAAAGGAGATGTGGTCGTGTATGACCGCCTCGCCAATCCGAGCCTGCTTAGAAAAATGAAGCGGGGCGCCGAGAAGATCTATGTGGGCAAACGTACGGACCGCCACACGATGAAGCAGGAGGATATTAACCAACTGCTGGTCGATTTGGCCCTCACAGGCAAAACGGTTGTACGCCTAAAAGGCGGAGACCCGACGATTTTTGGACGTGTAGGGGAAGAGGCGGAGTTGCTGCGCAAACATGGGATTCCCTATGAAATCGTGCCAGGGATCACCGCAGCGATTTCGGTGCCGGCCTATGCCGGAATTCCTGTAACGCATCGGGATATGGCGTCTTCGCTCTCGATTATAACGGGGCATGAAAGCCCTGATAAATTGGATTTGTCGATTAACTGGGAAAAGGTTACTAACGCAACGGGCACACTTGTTTTTATGATGGGCGTAGCTAAAATCGGCTATATCAGCAGGCAGCTTATCTCCTACGGCCGTCCGCCGGAAACGCCGGTCGCTCTCGTTCGCTGGGGAACCCGAGCCGAACAAGAGACGTTGACCGGTACGCTTGCCGACATTGAACAGAAGGTACTTGAGGCTGACTTCAAGCCGCCGGCTGTTATCGTGGTTGGGGAGGTCGTTAATCAGCGCGAGCAGCTGAAATGGGCGGAGTCCATGCCGTTGTTCGGCAAACGGATTCTCGTAACGCGTTCCCGGGCTCAAGCAAGCGAATTAGTCCGGCAGATTGAGGATCTGGGAGGAGAACCCTACGAGTTTCCGGTCATTGACTTTGAAATGCCGGCAGGCACAGCTTTGGAAGATACTGAGGAGGCTCTCGCCAAGCTGGATGAGTATGACTGGACTTTTTTCACCAGCGTAAACGGAGTTGAGTTTTTCTTTAAGCATTTGGAGAGGCTGGGAAAAGACATTCGTTCGTTGCACAAGGCTCGTATTGCGGCCGTGGGTCCGGCGACGAAGGAAGCGCTGCGGAGATACGGTATAGCTGCGGAGGAACTACCGGGTCGGTATCAAGCTGAGGGGTTACTCGAGGCTTTCGCAGGAGCGCTGCAAGCAGGTCAGAAGGTTCTGTTACCCCGCGGTGACTTAGCGCGCACCTGGCTGCCTGAGGCGCTCCGTGAGCAGGGGCTGGTTGTGACGGAAGCGGTTATGTACGCCACGGTTTCTATCGGGGAGGAAGATGATGAACTGGTCAAGCTGATTCAGGAAGGCCGGGTTCATGCCGTTACTTTTACCAGCTCGTCGACCGTTACGAATTTCCTTGGGGCATTGAAACGAATGGGATTCTCAGAACCAGCCGAGGCTTTGCAGGGTGTCGAGATCGCTTGCATTGGGCCTGTAACTGCAAAGACCGCCGAAGAGGCCGGTCTGCAAATAGGCGTACTTGCGGAAGAGGCAACGATCGATAGTCTGGTGACGGCTTTATGCGACTGGAAGAAGAAAGACGAATCAAAAGAATAGGCCGACAGGCATGAAATAAATTTATGTAAATCCGGGAGGTAATTCATCATGAGTTTTCCAATAGTAAGACATCGTCGTTTGCGGCAATCTGCCGGGATTCGGGGCATGGTTCGCGAAACCGTATTGACGGTGGATGATTTCATCCAGCCGATCTTTGTCACTTACGGTAGCGGAGTCAAGAACGAGATTTCATCCATGCCAGGAGTCTATCACTTTTCGCTGGATACGCTGAAGGAAGAAGTGGACGAGATCGTGAGTCTTGGGATTCCGGCCGTACTGCTCTTTGGCATTCCGGAAAGTAAGGACAGTGTCGGTTCCTCGGCCTTTGCCGAAGACGGCATTGTTCAGCAAGCGACTCGTTTGATCAAATCGCTTTATCCCGACCTGCTGGTCGTGGCCGACACTTGCTTGTGCGAATTTACCGACCATGGACACTGCGGAATGGTGCATACTTTCGAACGGGACGGGCATGTCTGCGGTGATGTGATGAATGACGAATCGCTCGATCTGCTTGTCCGGACGGCGGTGTCCCAAGCCCAGGCAGGAGCGGACATCATCGCTCCTTCGAACATGATGGACGGTTTTGTACAAGCGATTCGCGCCGGACTGGATGAAGCCGGGTTCAGCCATGTGCCGATCATGTCTTATTCGGTAAAATACGCTTCGGCATTCTACGGTCCGTTCCGTGAAGCGGCGGATTCCGCGCCTCAGTTTGGCGACCGCAAAACTTATCAAATGGATCCGGCCAATGCCCGGGAAGCGCTCAGAGAAGCGGAGACCGATGTTCTGGAAGGCGCGGACATGCTGATGGTAAAACCGGCGCTGGCGTTCATGGATGTACTGCGGATGTTGCGCGATCAGTTTGATCTCCCGCTCGTCGCTTATAATGTCAGCGGGGAGTATTCGATGGTCAAAGCCGCGGCCGAGAAGGGCTGGATCAATGAACGGGCCATCGTAACGGAATCGCTCTTGGGCATGAAGCGCGCCGGGGCGGATATCATTATTACGTATTTCGCTAAAGATGCAGCGCGTTGGCTGCGTGAGGGCAAATAATATATTGCGCGTGATAAGGAGAGGATTATATGAGTGAAAAGATCGGGCGCCGAAGCGAGGAACTGTCGCGGCAGGCTTTTGAAGAAGCGAAACAGGTATTGCCTGGCGGGGTCAACAGTCCGGTTCGGGCCTATAAATCCGTAGGCTTAACACCGGTCTATGTGGACCGGGGCGTAGGTTCACGGATTTATGATATTGACGGTAATGAGTATATCGATTACGTCGGATCCTGGGGACCGCTCATTATGGGTCATGCCCATCCTAAGGTGGTTTCAGCATTACAGGAAACGGCGGCCAAAGGCACCAGCTTTGGTGCTCCTACGCTGCTGGAGACGGAGATGGCCAAGCTCGTTGCCGAGCGTGTGCCTTCGATCGATATTGTCCGAATGGTTAATTCCGGAACCGAAGCGACGATGAGCGCGATCCGGCTGGCCCGCGGCTACACGGGACGGAATAAGATTCTGAAATTCGAAGGCTCTTACCACGGGCATGCGGACAGCTTGCTGATCAAGGCAGGCTCCGGTGTGGCTACGCTCGGACTTCCCGATAGCCCCGGTGTTCCGGAGGGCGTTGCTGCCAATACGATCACGGTGCCTTACAACGACCTGGAATCGGTGGAGCTTGCATTCCAGCGTTTCGGGCCAGAGATTGCAGGCGTCATTGTGGAGCCGGTTGCCGGTAACATGGGTGTCGTACCGCCGCAGCCGGGATTCTTGGAAGGCCTGCGCCGTCTGACGACGGAGCACGGAAGCTTATTGATTTTTGATGAAGTAATGACCGGCTTTCGCGTGCACATCCATTGTGCGCAAGGCAGATTCGGAATTACTCCGGATCTCACCTGCCTAGGCAAGGTGATTGGTGGCGGGCTTCCGGTCGGAGCTTACGGGGGCAAACGTGAGATCATGGAGCAGATCGCGCCGAGCGGACCGATTTATCAAGCCGGTACGCTAAGCGGGAATCCCCTAGCCATGACGGCAGGATTCTCTACCTTGTCGCTGTTGACTCCGGAAGTATACGACCGTCTTGAGTTCCTTGCGGCAAGACTGGAGGCCGGATTTACGGCTAACGCCAAAGAGCGGGGAATCCCTTGCACGATTAACCGCGTAGGGTCGATGGTTTGCCCGTTCTTCACCGACGCGGAGGTCGTGAATTTCGATACGGCCAAGAACAGCGATCTGGAGCTCTTCCGGCGCTATTTTGCCGCCATGATTGAAGAGGGCATCAACATTGCGCCTTCCCAGTTTGAAGGCATGTTCGTCTCCGGCGTTCATACCGAGGAAGATATTGATGCGACGATTGAGGCGCACCGCCGTGCGCTGCAAAAGCTGTGAGTAAGGGAATTGCCGGGCGAAGACGCGGTGAGTGGCTGGAGCTGATGCCGGGCAAATTAAATCCGCCGGAACACGGGGGCCGCTATGAAGCGGCCCTCGTTTGGCTTGAACGGGAAATCGGATGTCCGGCAAAACTGCTCCGTTCGTTCGATGCCGAAGGCGGGATTAAGCTGGCAGGGGACCGGCTCCGCGTGAGGTTGTTCCCGCCGGCGAATTCTCAGTACGCCCCCGTGACCCGTCCGGTGAAGATTCTGTACGAGGATGATTTCTGCCTCGTCGTACATAAACCGGCCGGGATCAAGGTGCATCCCGACGGAGAGAGCCGGGATCCTTCGCTTGCAAATCTCGTATCCGCCATCTATTCGGAGCGGGGCGAACCGGTTGCTCCCGCCCATATTCATCGTTTGGATGAATATACATCGGGGCCGGTTCTGTACGCCAAGAATAGCTTCGCCCAGCTTAAACTCGACGCAGCCATGGCACGAAAGGAGATCGGCAGAGTATATGTGGCCCTTGTAGAAGGCAACGTTAATGCGGCTCTTACCCGGATTAATGAGCCAATCGGCCGGGATCGCCATCACCCTTCGCGGCGTCGCGTCTCCAAGGCCGGCAAAGAAGCAGTGACCGGCGTAGAACTTCTGGAGGTGCTCCCGCAAGCCAGCCTCGTTCGCCTGCGTCTTGAAACGGGTCGGACACATCAGATTCGCGTGCATATGAGCCATGCGGGACATCCGTTGATTGGCGACGCTCTATACGGAGGAAGCACTCGGCTTATGCCGCATCAGGCGCTTCATGGCGAAAGCTTGTCGTTCCCGCATCCTTTAACCGGAGAAACTGTCGAAGTGCCGGACCCTTGGCCGCAGGAATGGGATCAGATTCGCACCCGGTTGCGGGAGATGTAGTGAGCCAAGACTGTCGCTCTGGCGACAGGAGCGGACTCCCGGCTGTAGAACCGCGAAAAAGCAGGCATGCACTCTTTTTTTAAGCATATAGATAAAAACGAGCGATGATTTGGACCATGCAGTTTTTACTGGATACAAAATCATGTTTGGATATGCTGAAAGGAGGCAATATTTTTGGCGGATCAATCCTACGGTCTGAGGTTCGATATTTATGAACGCGTACATTTATCGGAAAATGTGGTTGGTATCGACGAACTGGAAGAAATTGAACTCTTCCCGAAAATTCAGGTCATCCCCGGGGAAGAGTATGCTTCACTACGCGGCCACTTGCTGTTGTCGGGGTTATATCGCGGCGAGGGAGGGACGCAGGAGCTGGAGCATTGGATTCCGGTGGAGATCACGATCCCGCTTACCCGGGTCGGCAAACTGGAGGATATTGCGGTCGAAATTGAAAATTTCGACGTAGACCTGCTGAGTGCCCGCAGTTTGAACATTACTGGCGTTTTGTCCCTGCAGGGTATTGAGACCTCATCGTTGACTGCGGATACGGAGGAGTGGAAGGATCGGGAACTTGTGGTTGCACATGAACCGTCTTCTGATATACGCAGTGATGCGCAACCGGAGACTAATTTTAACTGGGGCCTCGGAGGTGATCCGATATCCCTTGAGCGCAGTTACACCGAGCATTTCCGCAACTGGGAGCAGGAGGCCTTGCCTGAACTGAATGATACGGACGAGCAGCAAAATATTCTTACATGGAATGATCAGACTTCCCCGCTCTTTGCCCAGTCCGTTGTGGCGGACAAGGAGGCGGAAGTCCTGGCAGCGGAAGAATTGATCGCGCGGGACCCTGAATTAGGGGATGAGCAAGCAGCGGATAGCCGGGATCAAGAGGGCTCTTTTGATACGGAGCAACAGCAGGTTTGGTTTAAAGAAGAGGTGCGTCCGTCTGTGACGGTTACCGAGATTGAACTGGATGCCCCCTCCGGCGATTATGCTACCGCTGCTGCTGATAGGGAAGAAGCCTTACCTGTCTTAGAAGAGGAGGACCTGTCGTTTGAAACGGCTGTTCCGGTTACCGCTGATTTCGAAACGGCAGAGGACCTCTTATCCGGGAATATCGGGCAGGATGAAGAAATCCGCCCGGAGCCGGTGGAGAAAAAAGAGCTGAAAATCGCCCTCGGGAGCAAGAAAACCGTCGACTATGCCCAAGAGAGCAATTACGGAATCAGCAAGTTATTGTCCTCACATCGGCCGGATTCCGATACAGGTTTGCTAGTGCAGGAAGAGGAAGCGCTGCTGACGGCGGAACAAAACGACGCAGAGGAAGTTCGATGGAAAAGCCTGTTTATCCGCAATACCGAAGACCAGACCCCATTCCGCAAAGTAAGACTTGTGATTGTCCAACGTGAAGAGACATTGGATGAGATTGCGGAGCGTTATCAGCTCAGTTCACGTGAACTTCAGCTTTATAACAGGCTGTCTGAACAACATTTATCCGAAGGACAGGTGCTGTACATTCCTTAATTCATAATTCTCTATCTTTGCAAGCTGCACGCTTTACGTGCGGCTTGTTTTATGTTTATTTGTCCTTCTCTACTGGACAATTGTCTATTTTTGCCCCTTTTATTGACTCGCGAATATATTCAAGCTATTATGATAAAGATAAACTCTAAGTAAAAACTAATTGTAAAGACTTGGAATGGGAAGAGTAGGCAGTAAACCCTTCAGAGAGCGGAATTGGAAGTGCTGGGAAGTTCCGCAGGATATAGCTGACCGAAGTCGCCCGGGAGTCGCCCGTTTGATCCGTAATTCTGGTTATGCTAGAACGGGCCGGTAGCAGCCGTTATCTGTATGAGTGTCGCAAGCTGAATTCCGGTTTTACGAGAATTCCCGGGTTAGCATAGCCTGCGAAACAAAGGTGGTACCGCGAAAGTAAAGCCCTTTCGTCCTTTGAGACGAGGGGCTTTTTGTGTTTTCTTGCTTTAAAAGGTTGTTCAAAAAGTCAGCTTTCCACGACGAAGCAGATCATGAAGCGGATCCAACGACGAATCTTGAATTCAGCCGGACCTTCCGTTGCTCACGTACCCAAGACAGCAGATGCTTACGAAGTCGTTTTCTACGAAAATGTTTAGCTCGGCTACTCATTCCCTAGCTCCATCCGACCTTAAGCGTTTTGTAAATACGCTCTTCGGAAGCATACGCTTTGGCCCTGAAAACCTGACTTTTTGAACACGCACTTTAGGTCATTTTAAATGTAATGGAGGCTTGCTACAAATGACAGAGAACCATGAAAAATCCTTATCGGCGGAAATGCCGACTACGTACGACCCGAAAGCGGCAGAGCAAAAGTGGTACCGCTATTGGATGGAGGGCGGCTTTTTCAAGGCCGGGCAAAGACCGGAAGCCGAACCTTTCACGATTGTAATCCCGCCGCCAAACGTAACCGGTAAGTTGCATATTGGGCATGCGCTGGACTGCACCCTGCAGGATATATTGATCCGCACCAAACGGATGCAAGGCTATGACGCGCTTTGGCTTCCGGGTTCGGACCATGCCGGGATCGCCACACAAACCAAAGTTGAACAAAATTTGCGCGCAGAAGGACAAACGCGTTATGACCTCGGACGCGAGAAGTTCCTGGAGAAGGTATGGGAATGGAAAGATGAATATGCTGCATCCATTCACGAGCAATGGGCCAAAATGGGATTTTCCCTTGATTATTCCCGGGAACGTTTTACCTTGGATGAAGGTCTTTCGTTGGCCGTTCGCGAGGTATTCGTTAAGCTCTATGAAAAGGGTCTGATTTATCGCGGCAAATACATCATCAACTGGGACCCGGCTGCCCGTACGGCCCTTTCCGATATCGAGGTGGAATACAAAGAAGTTAACGGACATTTGTATCATTTGCAATATCCGCTTAAAGACGGCAGCGGGTTTATTACTGTCGCTACAACGCGGCCTGAAACGATGCTTGGTGATACCGCCGTGGCGGTTCATCCTAAGGATGAACGCTACAAGGATCTGGTAGGCAAAATGCTTGTTTTACCGATTACCGGCCGTGAAATTCCGATCATTGCGGATGATTACGTCGATAAGGATTTCGGCAGCGGGGCTGTAAAGATCACTCCGGCCCACGATCCGAACGACTTTGAAGTCGGCTTGCGTCATAACCTTCCGCAAATTATCGTCATGGATGAAAGCGGGACGATGAACAATGAAGCCGGGAAATATCAAGGGCTGGACCGCAGCGACTGCCGTAAACAAATCGTTAAGGATCTGCAGGAGCAGGGTGTTCTGATCAAAATCGAGGACCACGTCCACCAAGTAGGACATAGCGAACGGACGGGAGCGGTTATTGAGCCGTATCTGTCGACGCAATGGTTCGTAAAAATGAAACCTCTGGCGGAAGCCGCCATCGCCGCTCAAAAATCCGGAGAAGGCGTTCAGTTCGTACCGGACCGGTTCGAGAAAACGTATCTCCATTGGATCGAAAATGTCCGTGACTGGTGTATTTCCCGGCAATTATGGTGGGGACACCGCATTCCGGCCTGGTACTGCGAAGCGACCGGAGAAATGGTTGTTGCCCATGATGAAGCGGAAGCCAAGGCTAAGCTGGGACGCGATGATATTAGACAGGATGAGGATGTTCTCGATACGTGGTTCAGCTCCGCCCTTTGGCCTTTCTCGACACTCGGCTGGCCTAACGAA
>DJTQ01000449.1 GCA_002439285.1 Paenibacillaceae bacterium UBA6304 | reverse complement strand
GCACGGTAATGTCAGAGAAATGTCTTGTTTTTAATAATGTATAAAATCCTTGTTGAATATGTTGCTTAGTCCGTTCACTCAAAGAAATACTTCCTTTCTCATCAATTTATAGCTATTAGTTTGCGATATTACTCTCATTAGAATGGAGATATTCCCAAATTTATTATTCTCGGTGTATCTTACCCGTTAACAACTTGATTCACTTGTATTCATACATTATATAGGCAAAGTAAAGCGCAATCCGTTTTCTGTGTTTTCCAAGGAATTATAACGGGGGCACTTTCAGGAGTGTCAGAAGATTCTGTTTCGAACTCGGAAATTACAAAAGCCTAAAAGGTTTTGATAAAGATGAAGTATGAAGTGGTTCTTGGAGGTGCGTTTTTTATTGGATATCGAAATCCATAACGAAACCAACCCACCATTATCATTTTTTTTCGAAAATAGGTGGGTTTCTTCTATATTTAGAAGAAAATGAAGGAAAACCGACTCAATTCTCGAAATGTTCTTGTCAGAGATCAAATTAACATGATGAATTATAGGTGATAATGTTGAAAATCGCGGTTTGTGAAGATGAACAAGTCATTAGAGAGAGTATCGCTGAGAAAATTAATATCCGTTATCCCAATTCTCAGATTGTGCAATATGAAAAGGGAACACAATTGCTTCAAGAGGCGGATGAGATTGATATCGTCTTTTTGGATATTCACCTGGAGGATCTGAATGGCCTGGAAGTGGCCAGGAAAATCCGGGAAAAGGATCGTGACATCACGATCATCTTTATAACAGCCTACGACGAATACGTTTACGATGCATTTGATGTACGGGCTTTTCAATATTTGGTGAAGCCGATCGATTCGATGAAATTCCACAAAGTCTTACAGTCCGCCGTCGAGAATATCCACGTCAAAAGTCGAAAAGAAGAGCCCTTCACGATGATTAAAAAGGGGCATAGCACATTTAAAATCTACCATCATCAGATCTATTATGCCGAGGTTTTCGGACGGAAAATCAAACTGCATACTGGAGACGGGATACAGGAGTTTAACGGGAAATTGGCGGATTTAGAAGAGGGCATGGGCTCTGATTTTTACCGTATCCATCGTTCTTATCTGGTGAATCTAAATCATATTTCGTCTTATGACGCTACGAAGGTCATTTTGGATCAGGGTCAACAGCTGGTCATCGCGCAGAAGAAATACGCCGACTTTGTCCGGGCCTACCTGCAATTTATGAAGAGCAAGGGACAAGAGTGATGACTTTCGAACAAATAAATCAATATTATGATATTACTGCGAAAGTGTATGAAGCTGCTTTACAAGGCATGATGGCCTTTTTTTTCTACCGGTTTTGCCGTATTTACACGAGTGAGAAGCGGGTCATCGGCTTGATTGCACTTGTCTATTTCCTAGTCATCCTATCTTTCAATACGTCTCAACCTGGCCTGGCTAATTTTTGGGTTAACCTGATAGCCTCGACTGCAGCGTTTTTGCTGATGTGGCGATGGTTGCGAATATCTGTGCAAATTAAGACCTTTATTAGTGTGACCTATTTTGCAATCCGTTGGTTAGGACCCTCTATTGTGTCGATGTTGTTCTTACCAATCAACCGTTCGTTATTGTCTTTATATGAACATGTTATCAATTTGTCATCCGTGCATATCGGATTATATTATTTCTATTATAATTTGAGCATGATGATTGTTATGATGCTGCTCTACTGGCTCATTATGTGGCTGTTTGTACTGGCTTATAAGAAAATTAATCGGTGGTATCGGGCGGACTTGAGTGCAAAGGAAATTCTGTTGTTATTAATACCGGCGCTTTCCGGCATTTCCAGCTACGCTCTCTTGAATCAATTCAATCAAATAACGGAAGCAAATTTGAATCCGTTATTTACGAACAAGCAGATATTAAATTACTGGGCGGTACATAATTTGATTATTATAGGCGGTATGTTGATCGTACTTGTCCTTTTTCAAAGATTGGAAATTCAGCGCGAGAACAAAAGGAAGCAGTTTATTCTTGAGAGCCAAATCCAAAATATCGAACAGCATATTTCAGGAGTGGAGGGGACCTATCGGGATTTACGGTCTTTAAGACATGATTTACGCAATCATATCACTGTCATCGAACGATTAATGGAGCAACAGCGATATTCCGAAACCGAGCGCTATCTTACATCCATGCAGATGACATTGGCTAACACGGAACTGTCTTTCCAAACCGGGAATCCTATTACCGATATCCTTCTGCATGAAAAATCCGAGCAAGCCAAACAGTTCAATATCGCGTTTCATTCCACTTTTCACTATCCTGCAAGCGATCAAATCAACGCATTTGATATGAGCGTCATTCTTCATAATACTTTGGAGAATGCCATCGAGGCAACGAAGATGATCGAGAACGGTTGGATCGAGATAACTTCCAAACAGTTTAAGAATAGTTATTTATTGACGATTCGGAATCCGTATACCTCCACATTAGAATGGGGAGAGGACCATTTGCCCCTGACTACGAAAGAAGACCGGGAGAACCATGGAATAGGCCTAAGCAATATCCGGGAAATCGCCAGAAAATATTATGGAGAACTAGAGTTCGAAATAGAATCGTCGATGTTTCAAATTCATATTTTATTGATCTCGCCTGAGCCTGCTAATGCTGAATAGCATTAGAGGCTCTTTTTTTCATTCATGACAGGAAGAACGTTATTCAAGTCACTTTTATTCAATCCGGAAGGGGATATCCGAGAATTGTAGAGAGGAGTAATTTTCATCAATAATAGTGGGGGTGCTATCGTGTTAGTAAATTCCTTAGTAACAAACAACTTGTGGAATTCCATTAACCAAAGACAGAGTGATAAAATCGTAGATACCATCGCAACGAACAAGAAAATAAACTTATCCCAGGAACAAGTTGAAACATTTAAAGATGTATTGAGTACAGAGCTCAAAACCATGCAATCCGAACAACAGTTACTATCAAGTTACTTAAATACAGCTGGCACCACTAGTAGTTATTCGAATCCTTATTTAAGTGGTTTGGGGCTTTTAGGCGGTGCGACAAACGGTTTGCAGCAGAGTGGCGGGTTATTCGGTAGCTTGGGTTTATATTCACCTACGTCTCTATCCAATTTGATCCCGGCCTATTTATCCGCGCAAGGAACGTTCAACAGCTTCATACCGAGAAATACGGCTATAGGTGCATATTATAGAAACATCAATATGGTATAATATCTCTTCAAGACGATACTCATACGGGAGCATACCCATGCTCTAGACGTAAAGGGGACATCTCAGATGAAGGCGGTACTGTATACCTGTCAGATCATTGGATTTCTAACGATCGGTTTGGGTGGTTATCATGTATACAAAGCAAGACAGATTGAAGGCATGGGTGGATTGGGTGCGGGATTCTTAGGAGGAGCGGAAATAGCGTTCGGGGCATTGTTGGTTATGATCTCTGCACTGGTCTATGGAATTGTAAAATGGAGAAAGAGTCGTAATCTCAAAAAAGTCTAAGTTGAAGTGTTACAATAATATATTTATTGGCCTCGTTCTTCTGTAACTAAGGGCGGGGTCTTTCTCATTTTTAGAGCGGGTGTCGGGAGATAGAACATGCAGAAGACAACAATCCAAAAATAGTGGAACTTTACCCAAAGAACGTTCCCTTATGCTTGAGGGACTTTAGCCTTATAATTATGAATGCGGTTACATAAACCGCCAGGATTTAATATAAAGGGGGAGTCAAGTTTGAAACGTATGAAAGGTACGAAACGTGTTTTAGCCGGGATTTCTGCCACGCTTATGATGACATCGGTTCTTGCAGCGTGCGGAGGAAACTCCAATTCGAGTTCTTCTACTCCTAGCAATTCAACCCCATCAACTAGCACGAATGAGACTGCAACAAAGAGCAATGGCGAGAAAGTCACTGTTAATCTCTGGAGCTTTACGGATGAGATTCCGAACATGACTAAAAAGTATTTGGAAGTCCATCCTGAGGCGAATGTAGAGTTTAAGACAACGGTAATCGCAACTACCGATGGCGCTTATCAACCTGCACTTGACCAGGCCTTAGCCGCTGGCGGCAAAGATGCACCGGATATTTTCGCAGCTGAAGCAGCGTTCGTTCTTAAGTATACACAAGGTGACGCATCCAGCTATGCCGCTAACTATGCGGATCTGGGCCTGGATGATCAAATGGTTAAAGATGCAGGCATTGCTCAATACTCCGTTGATATCGGTAGTAAAGACGGCCAGTTGAAAGGCCTTGGATATCAAGCAACCGGCGGTTCCTTTATCTATCGCCGCTCGATCGCGAAGGATGTATTCGGAACGGATGATCCGGCAACGATCAAGAGTGAAGTTGGCCCAGGCTGGGACAAGTTCTTCCAAGCCGCTGAGAAACTGAAAGCTAAAGGATATGGCATTGTTTCCGGTGACGGTGATATGTGGCATGCGATCGAGAACAGTTCTGACAAAGGCTGGCTCGTTGATGGCAAGCTTCATATCGATCCGAAGCGCGAAGAGTTCATCGATCTGTCCAAGAAATTGAAAGACAATGGCTATCATAATGATACGCAAGACTGGACAGAAGCATGGTATGCAGATATGTCCGGTACGGGTTCCCAACCTATCTTCGGATTCTTCGGTCCAGCTTGGCTCATTAACTATACAATGAGCGGCCAAGTGAAAGACACGAATGGCGACTGGGCTGTTACTGAGCCGCCAACAGGATTCTTCTGGGGAGGCACATGGCTCCTCGCTCACAAAGACGTAACGAAAGACGAAGCTAAGAAAAAGGCTGTTGCTGACTTTATCAAATGGGTAACGCTCGATTCTTCCGAAACCGGACTTCAGTATTTCTGGGCTAACGGCACGATGGTAGAAGGCGCGCAAGGCACAAAAGATAGCGTTGCATCCTCCGTGGTTATGTCGAAGTCCAATGGTGAAGTTCCACTGCTTGGCGGACAAAACATGTTCGACGTGTTCGTTCCGGCTAACGCCAACGCTTCCGGTAAGAACTTGACTCAGTATGATGAAACGATCAACAAGCTATGGCGCGATCAAGTTCGTGAGTACACTGCGGGCAATAAGAGTCGCGACGATGCAATCGCCACCTTCAAACAGCAGGTCAAAGACCAGCTTAACATCGAGAGCGAATAATAAAAGTCGAAGGGGCGGGGAGTTTTCCCGCCCCTTCATATCAACTAAAGAGGTGAGAGCATGCGCCGCAAAGGTGTAAACTACTCGAAATTCGGCTATATCTTTACCTTCCCTTTCGTCTTGGCATTTTTGATTTTTTCACTTTACCCTATTCTATACACCGCAGTCATCGGATTCACCGACATGCAAGGCTTAATACCTAAACCGATTCATATTCTGGATGACCCTTTTGGGAATTTTAAAGACCTTCTCTTTGATAATGCTTCGTTTAGGAAGTCCCTGCTCAACACGGGGTTGCTCTGGATTCTCAACTTCGTTCCCCAAATTGTTCTTGCGCTCTTGCTCACGGCATGGTTCACGACCAAGCGCCTCAACATCAAGGGTCAAGGGATATTTAAAGTACTGCTCTATATGCCGAATATTATCACTGCCAGTACCATCGCGATCCTTTTCAGCACGTTATTTGCCTATCCGATGGGCCCCATAAACAGTCTGGTTCAAGCGCTGGGATGGTCCGACGCTCCGATCTTCTTCCTTCAGGATAAGACGACGGCGCGAGGCATTGTGGCATTTATCCAGTTCTGGATGTGGTACGGTAACACGATGATCATTCTGATCGCAGGTGTTATGGGGATTAATCCCGCCCTCTTTGAGTCGGCATCGATTGACGGCGCAAACGGGTTCCAAACCTTCTTCCGGATTACTCTGCCGAGTCTCCGTACGATTTTGTTGTTCACCCTGATCACATCGATGATCGGTGGTTTGACCATGTTCGATATTCCGCAGCTCTTCCTTATGGGCGGACCGGACGATTCCACGCTTACTACGTCAATGTTCATCTATGGGCAAGCGTTCAAGGGCAGCTATCTGTACAATCGCGCTGCAGCAGCGAGCATGATTATGTTCGTGATTGCAGGGATATTGTCCGGATTGGTGTTCTACCTGATGCGTGACCGTGATGCGGCAAGAATAAAAAAAGCAGAAAAGAAGTATAAAAAATCACTCAAAACAGCAGCAGTCGAGAGAGAGGTGTAACCCATGGAGAAAAATCAGAAAAGCGGAGCCATCAATCTAAAGATTAGCAGGACGGTTATCTATATCGTCTGTATCCTATTGGCTCTCCTCAGCATTCTTCCGTTTTGGGTCATGTTTGTGAACGCTACACGCTCTACGGCGGAAATCCAAAGCGGTCTCTCGCTGCTACCTTCGGGTCACTTTATGAGCAACCTGCGAGTTCTGCTGGATAAGAGTTTTGACCCGATTCAAGGGTTCCTGAATTCATTTATTATTTCAGCATCGGCGACAATCTTAACGGTTTATTTCTCATCTTTGGCGGCCTATGGGCTCGTGACCTATGACTGGAAGCTACGTAAACCATTCTTTACCTTCATCCTGTGCGTAATGATGATTCCTTCCCAGGCAAGTGCCATCGGTTTCTATCAATTTATGTATAAATTGCATTGGACGAACAGCTTCCTTCCACTTATTCTTCCTGCGATTGCAGCGCCGGCAGTGGTGTTCTTTATGCGCCAATATCTGCTCGCAACTTTATCGATTGAAATCGTAGAGGCGGCTCGCGTAGACGGGTCTGGTGAATTCAAAACATTTAACAGAATCATTCTTCCGCTGATGATGCCGGCAGTGGCTACCCAGGCCATCTTTGCCTTTGTAGCGAACTGGAACAACCTGTTCATGCCGTTGATTCTCCTGACGCAGAAAGAGAAATACACGATGCCGATCATGGTCAGCTTGCTGCGAGGCGATATATACAAGACGGAGTTTGGCTCGATTTATATGGGGCTCGCCTTGACGGCCTTACCATTGTTCGTGGTGTACTTCCTGTTGTCCCGTTATATTATTGCGGGCGTGGCGCTTGGAGGCGTCAAGGAATAATCCATTTAACCCTTCTTAAGGATGTCTTGAAGCTATTGCTTCAAGGCATCCTTATTTCTCGTTTTTTTATAGGGTATAATATAGGAGAAGACGAGTTTCAAGGAGTTGATAAGACACAATGAAAGCATTACTATTGCAAGAAAAAGGGAAATGGAACGAAATGACGATACACGAGATAGAGACTCCGGTCCCGGGGACAGGGCAAATTCTTGTTGAGGTACATGCGGTTGGCCTAAATCCTGTTGACTATAAATCCGCGACAGGCGGGAATCCCAATTGGACATATCCCCACATTCTCGGTCTGGACGTGGCGGGCGTGGTGACTGAAGTGGGGGAGAACGTATCGGGTTGGCAAAAGGGAGATCGGGTTGTCTATCATGGCGATTTGACCAAAGATGGAGGGTACGCGGAATACGCCATAACGAATGCCAATACCGTCTCTCGCATTCCGGAAGGCGTTTCTTTTGAAGATGCCGCTGCGATTCCCACGGCCGGCTATACGGCATACCAAGGCATACATCAAAAACTGCCGCTCTCCCAGATCAAGACGATTTTGATTCATGGGGGAGCCGGCGGGGTAGGCGGTTTTGCTGTTCAATTGGCCAAATTGGCAGTTAAGACGGTCATTTCCACGGCCTCCAGCCACAACCATGAATATGTGAAATCACTTGGAGCCGATTACGTGCTGGATTACCGGGAAGAGAATATCGTTGCAGAAGTGAACCGGATTACGAATGGAAGGGGTGTAGATGCGGTATTTGATACGGTAAGCAGACAAAGTGCGACCGATTCGCTGGATCTGATTGCTTTTTCAGGCCACCTGGTCTTTATTGCCGGAGCTCCTGACTACACCAAAATAAAACCATTTACGAAGTCCGTATCTTACCATGAAGTCGCCCTTGGCGCGGCCCATCAGTCGGGGGATCCTGTCGCGGAGAGCAACCTTGCCCGTATGGGTGATGAGATGCTTTCGCGGTTGGCGGCGGGAGAAATTTCATCTATGATAAAAGAAGTGATCCGGCTGGATGAAGTCCCGGCGGCGTTAAGCCGATTATCCGAAAGACATGTAAACGGGAAAATCGTAGCCAAAATCCGGCACTAGTTAGCTAGATTAGAACAACCAATCGGAGGGGATTATGATGTCAGTCTACGATTATGAGGTAAAGACGATTCGTGGAGAGAAGCAAACGCTGGCCGAGTACGCAGGGAAAGTGCTGCTGATCGTCAACACAGCGACGAAATGCGGATTCGCACCGCAGTTCAAGGGTTTGCAACAGCTTCATGACGAATACGGACCGCAGGGATTTGCGGTACTCGGATTTCCTTGCGGTCAGTTCGCGAATCAAGAGGAGGAGAACAATGAAGAGATCGCTCAGGCTTGTGAGTTGAACTTCGGCGTGACTTTCCCGCTGTTCGCGAAGGTAGACGTGAAAGGTGACGAGGCACACCCGCTGTTTAAGCATCTTAGCGAGCAAGCTCGCGGGATGATGGGATCGAAGTCGATTAAATGGAACTTTACGAAATTTCTTATCGACCGGGAAGGGAATGTCGTGAAGCGGTTCGGACCGAACGAGACGCCGGATAAGATCGTGAGCGACATCCGCCAATTACTGGCGGGGCCAGTGAAATCGTAACTGCCAATGATAAAAAAGCATGTTGAGATAATGACGAGTCAGGTTCTCAACATGCTTCTTATTTGATTCTATTGCTTAAGAGCCCCTAGGACGCTCCAAAAAACACGGCATCCGGGCCGCCTGTAATGAACTTACTTCCGTCCCAGATCACGGTCTGTAAATCCTCGGTGTAATTCATGAAATCGATGCGGCTCCATTTGGTTCCGTCCATCGAATAAATGACTTTTCCATAGTTGCATACTCCAATGTAGTAGGATCCGTTCCATGTGATCTCATTGGGGTAAGGAACATTGGGGAAGGGGAAGGAATACTCCTTCCATTGTTTTGAATCTGCGGATAGCAAGAATCTCGTTTTGCTACTTCCATTTTCATATAAGAATCCAGAAGCCGCGAATTGTTTTCCATTCCAATAGATTTGGTTGATGGTGCCGACATTGCTGCTGTAGGACAGATTCCAATCGATCAAATTGGTTGAAGTATATAGTTGGGAACCTTGACTAGTGCTGCCAAAAGAAGTTTTTTCGGATTTGGCACCTGTAAGGATATATGTTCTATTTCCATAGGCAAGATCAGAAAAATGGATATTGGGAAAAGATTTCTGCATGGACCAAACCGAGCCATTGTCCGATGTGGCGACGAATCCGACATTTTCATGGGCTTGCCCGTCTTTTACGGTATAGTAATTGCCAAGCATCACTAACTTGTTGCCCAGGATTTCGATATTTTCAAACGACAGCCATTCATATTCTGCGGGGGACAAACCCTGAATCGTTAGCGGGTTCATGGTCCAGGAGTAACCGTCTGGCGAAACAAAGGATTTTTCCTTCCATCCATGGTCCCAAATGTTACCGATGGCAAGAAATTGGTTCCCGGTCCATGTGACATGTTGGATGAAGACCTCTTCATTTCCAGCCAACTTCTGCAAGCTCTGTTGGACATTACTCCAATGCTCGCCGTCATCAGAAACCAGAAGTCCCTCTGAACTGGTGTGCGGTGTGATAAAATACTTACCCCCGGCAAATTGAATATCGCTTGCGTCCACCTTTTGGTACTGCGCATTATAGTCGGACGAGGACCAGTGCTGGAGATCGCTCGAAACTGCGATTTCATTTTTTTCATTTACCGCGAGCAGTTGTTTCCCGTCATACAAAAGTCCCGTAAGGAGATGAGCGTAATTTTCGTTCTTCACGCCTTGATATTGGAACTGAAATTGATCAAGTTCCTTCCATTTCTGACCGTCGGGAGATGTAAAAGTGCGAAGGATCGAGTTATCCTTCCGCACTAAAGATCCTTCCGCAGACAGAAAAAAGTTGTTGCCGTTCCATACCACTTCAAATCCCCAGATGATCGGAAGACGTTGCTTTACTCGGGTCCATTTGGATCCGTCAGTAGAATAGACAATAATTCCGCTGCCTCCGGAAGCCACATAAGTACTTCCGTTATAAGCGATCGACTGCAGGATATCCTCCGTGTTTTTCTCAACGACTTTCCAGTCCTTCCCGTTATCCGATTCGATAATGGCGCCGGACTTCCAGATGGAGCCTCCCAGAATGAAGTATTTATGATTCAAATATTTGATCGTATAAAAATGCCAAGGTTCATTGTCTTTTTGACCGGTAATTTGATCATACGGGATGACCGTCCATCGGGACCCGTCCTTTGAGGTGATCACAAGTCCATTTGCTCCTACCGCCACATATTGTTCTCCGTCCCAAACAATGCTGTAGAGTGCTTTGTCTCCTACATACGCAGCTTGACCCAGACCCGAATCAATCCGCTCCCACTTTACGCCGTCTCGTGATCGAAGAATATTTCCCTCCGAACCTACCGCGACAAAGGCGTCTTTGCCATAGGCAACGGCATGGATATCGGAAGTATATTTTGCGGTTAATTGCACACCTAATGGGTGCTTCTCCCAATGCACACCATCAGGTGATGTCTTCACCAGTTCATCGCCGATAGCGACATACATCCCTTTTCCATCATAGGCGGTGGCTTTGATCTGTTTTTCCGAGCCTAAGTGATTTTTCTCCCATCGAATGGACGGGACCTTTCCCTGAGGGGCGGCCGCGGCATAAGAAGGTAACGGCCAGGCGGATGCCGACAGGGATACCATCGCCAAGATTAAAATACCAACTACTAATCGTCTCATTTCTTCCTCCGTGCTTATGTATTCTCAAATCATTCTGTAGTACTTTCTAGATTTTTGTCGTAATTCCTTGTTCCTGAGGTCGAAACCTTTAAGGATTTCGTAGAGCATGGTATATTTACACCAGATTATGCGATTATGACA
The DNA here is from genome assembly GCA_002439285.1 of Paenibacillaceae bacterium UBA6304. GTDB lineage: Bacteria > Bacillota > Bacilli > Paenibacillales > Paenibacillaceae > Fontibacillus. The sequence continues at coordinate 2,455 of DJTQ01000449.1, read as the reverse complement.
GTCAAGGGGGAGAACCCGGTGTACAAGAAACTGGTTTCTTATTGTTTGTCCAAAAAAGGGGCGGTTGAGGATTACCCGTTCGGGCCGGAGCCGCTCGTGATGAAGGTGGGGGGCAAAATGTTCGCACTAATCACCGTGCCCGGGGAATTGGATGCTACGGTGAGCATTTCTTTAAAATGCGACCCGGTCATCGCGGCCAATCTGAGAGAACAACATGAATGCGTTAAGCCTGGATATCATTTGAACAAAACGCACTGGAATACCGTAGTTGCCGACGGTAGCCTTCCGATGACCGATCTGCAGGCGATGATTGATCATTCCTATGAGTTGGTGCTCGGCAGCCTGACGAAAGCAGCGCGCGAGGCGGTCTTGCAAAGAATAGGCGGATAGGCGAGAGAAATCGCGACAAGCTACAGTTTCAAATGCAAAATAGGGTAGGGGCGGCCTGCGCTATCCGTTAGATCTTCGCCGAAAATAGAAAATCCGTGCTTCAGGTAAAACCGTTTCGCGTTCTCATTGTCTTTATTGACATCCACGGAGGTTACCCCGAAATCACGAATCAATCGAGTAAGGATTGCTGTTCCAAACCCTTTTCGCGTTTTATCGGGATCCAAAAATAACATTTCCAAGTGATGATGGTTCGTCGCTGAAAAACCAATGAAGGAGTCTTCCGAATACCATAGCCGGACATCAAGTACGGGGAGGTACAGGGGGATTTCTTTTTTTATGTCCTGTAGATCTTCGGCTTTTAAAAAATGATGGGTTGCGATTACGGATCGTTCCCATAGACTCAATATGCTGCTATAGTCATTTTCTCTTGCTCTTCGAATTTCCATAAATGATAATTCTCCATTCTCTTTCGGAAATTTCACGGTTGGACTTATTATACTAAATTTTTCTTATCTATCGAACAAAGCCGAACCGCCGCAATTTGGCGAGGTTCGGCTTCTTGTGATTTGTCGGGATATCAGACGGGAGTAATCGTGAAGGCAAAACGATAAGGACGATTCGCGGGCAGTGTATACGCTTCATGCGTACGCGCGCCCCAGCTATCGTCGCCGCCTACGCCCATCTGTTTGTAGTTCACTCTCACCACGGTTTTATGGCTTTCCGGAAGCTTGTAAACATGGTCGTGGGCTTCGAGTTCCTCCGGCGTCCAAGGGAGGGCATTCCATTCGAACGGAACGGCAGATTCGAAACGTAGGCCGTCCCCTTTAGCCCCGTTCAACACTTCCGCAAACCGGACGTCACTTTTATTGCCGCATTCCTGAGGTCTCAGGTAAGGAACGTATTGGTCTCGGACGGCTCCCGTGTAGAGTCCGAGCCGGGCGCCCGTTTTGCGGTCGGCATAGCTGTCATGCGGCCCGCGGCCGTACCAACTGGCCGTATCCAGAATTTCGTTCAGTTCGAACAATAATCCAAATTCCGGAAGTTCGGGCAAGCCCTCGGCCGGAATCAGTATTTGCTCGATGTCGATCGAAGCATCCGGATGAATCCGGTAGGTGAGGGAGAGCGTGCATGAAGGTTGATCTTCCCACATGTAATCGGTTGTCACAACGCAGTCCGACCCCACCATGCGATAGTCAAACCGGATTAACCTGCGGGTGGCGGGGGCGCTTCTCCAGAAGGCGCACCGCTCGGACAGCTTGTTGCCGCGGTCGTTGTCGGTGACGGCGCGCCAGAAGTTCGGCCTTGCCGGAGCAAGTAGCTGTTCCTTCCCGGAAATGGAATAGGAGACGAGTTCCCCGGTGGACCGATTGAATCGGATCGATGCATCCGGGCAGCTAAGGAGCAACTCCTCCGCTGCTTCTTTCGCTTGAATCGCAATCCCCTCGTAATTACTACGAAGAGGAAGAAGGCGAGGCGACAAAGCAAACTGTTCCCATGCTACTTCATGTCCAGCCTTGGCCCACTTCTGATGTTGAGTTGTTCTGAAGGATACCGTGAGCACGGATTCCTTGGTAAAGTCAGCTGCCGGCAGGTCAAAAGGAATCATGATATTAGCCGATTCTCCCGGCGGAAGTGAATTCTCCAGGGCGCCGCTTTGCACGACCACGCCATCTTGCGTTATCTCCCATTTCAACTCATAGTTGCTTAAATCCGTGAACAGGAACCGGTTGGTGATCCGCACCAGGCGATTCCGCAAATCTACGGCTTCAACTTTTATGTCCTGGTAGCATTTCTTCACTTCCAGTAATTTCGGCGTCACCGTCCGGTCGGCAAAGATCAGCCCGTTACCGCAGAAGGTCCCGTCATGCGGCGACTCCCCGAAGTCTCCCCCGTAAGCGAGATACTCGATGCCATCCGGCGTCGTCGTTAGGATCGCCTGGTCAACCCAATCCCAGATAAACGCCCCTTGCAAGATCTCATACCGGTCGAACAGATCCCAATACAGATGGAGCCCACCGCAGGAATTGCCCATCGCGTGGCTGTACTCGCAAAGGATGTACGGCTT
>DJTQ01000330.1 GCA_002439285.1 Paenibacillaceae bacterium UBA6304 | reverse complement strand
CAGCGATCGTAGGAACATTTTATGTACTTGCCCCATATCCATTTGTATGATTTCAACTTATATTAAAACCTTATTCTTTCGCTTTTATCTTCTTTTTAATTGTTTTTAAGGTACGCTTAAGGTTTATAGTACAAAATAAGAACAAGAAAACAAGATAACCCCTGTATCGTACAGGGAAGGAGGAATAAATCACGATGGATGAGGAAAAGAACAAATCAGGTCAACCTTTCGGGGAAGACAATAACACTTCTAATACTAATGATAATAATTACGATAAGCCCAAGCAATCGGAAGGTTCCGGATCATCCTATTACTATTCGTACGGACCGTTCCAATCCTATGGAAACAACGAGGGTGCCGATCATGGGGTCCCTTCTTATGACCGCCGGCAACCGGAAGAAGTTGAAATTACGAGACCGCAACCGGTCCGGCCGATTCCAGCTTCGTATGAGGTCCGCTCCTCGGCGGACGGACTTGGCGGCGGAGGAAACGGGGACGGTAAGGGAACCGCTTCGGCCAAAAATCCGGGTAACTGGCAGTTTAACAAACCGCCGAAGAAATCCTCGGCCAAGTCGGTCATTGCCGGCGTGCTCGCTGGAATGCTGATTATGACCGGAGCGATGGTATATGCAGACCACCAGAATCTGTTCACGGGAAATCAGCCGGCGGCCAGCGTATCGGCGCCTGCACCAGCTTCCGCCAACGGCAGCAATAATACGAAGGAAAGCGAAGGCAGTTCGTCCACGTCGAAAGCTACTCAGGCGCTTTATCCGATTACGAATCCCGGCGATGTAACCAATGTCGTACAGCAGGCCGGCCCTGCGGTCGTGAAGATCGAAACCTTGGTCAGCTCAAGCAAACAGGGAAGCTCGACTAATCCGTACAGTAACGACCCGTTCTACCGCTACTTTTTTGGAGATGACTACTCCGGCGGCGGAAGCGGCTCGGAAGGGAATGGATCATCCTCCGGATCTGATCAACTCGTTCCTACAGGTATTGGCTCCGGATTTATCTTTGATAAGACCGGCTATATTCTGACGAACGAACATGTGGTACACAATGCTGATGTCGTTCAAGTTACAGTGCAGGATACGGATAAACCGTATGAAGCAAAGGTGCTTGGCACAAGCTATGAACTGGATTTGGCCGTACTCAAAATCGAAGGCAACGATAGCTTCCCTTCGATCCCGCTGGCGAATTCCGACAATACGGAAGTCGGCGAGTGGCTGGTAGCCATCGGGAACCCGCAAGGATTCGATCACACCGTAACGGCCGGCGTACTCAGTTCGAAGGAACGCGGTATCACGATTGCGGGCGAAAACGGTGAAAAGGATCGCGAATATGAGCACCTGCTGCAAACGGATGCGTCGATTAACCCCGGCAATTCCGGCGGTCCACTGCTGAACTTGAACGGTGAAGTGGTCGGCATCAATGTGGCGGTCAGCTCGGATGCCCAAGGTATTGGATTCGCAATTCCTACCAGTACGATCACCGAAGTGCTCGACAAGCTGAAGAACAATGAGAAAATTCCGCAAAAACCCGTTCCATTTATCGGCGCAACGTTGATGACGATGACCGATGAAGTGGCGAAGCAAATGGGAACGGACGTGAAGGAAGGCTCTGTCGTATCGGATATTGTCTTTAAATCCCCGGCTTATAATGCTGACCTTCGCCCGTATGACATCATAACCGGTGCGGATGGAAAGGCATTCGCCACCAAAGAAGCGCTGATCGATTACATTCAGAAGCAGCAGGTTGGTGACAAGGTAACATTTAACGTTGTTCGCGACGGCAAGAAACTGGATTTGGCTATCTCGATCGGCGATAAGAATGCGTTCGCAAATCTCGAATAGCATTAACGGACCGGAAATCCGGTTTGACTAGAGAGGCGGCAGGCTATGGGTCTGCCGCTTTTTTCTAGGCCCATTATCGAAATAACGTGATATCCATATGTGCTATGCTGCAGAAGCGGAAAAGCCCTCTGCTTTTTGCTAGAATACAGAGAGAAGCGTTGAAGGCGGCAGGGATGATGACCTGCTGATTAAAGGAGTGATAGTCTGATGAGATCCGCAATTCTGGTTATCGATGATGACGAGAAAATTACCTCTATGCTGCGGCGGGGATTGGCTTTTGAGGGATACGATGTGCATACGGCCCGCAATGGAGTGGAAGGCCTGTCGATGGTTTTGACGGCTGATCCCGATTTGATCATACTGGATGTGATGATGCCGCAGATCGACGGTTTTGAGGTGTGCCGCAGGCTGCGGGAAGGGGGCAGCAAGGTTCCGGTATTGATGCTGACGGCCAAGGATGAGGTGGAGAACCGGGTGAAGGGTCTGGATACCGGGGCTGATGATTACCTGGTCAAGCCGTTTGCACTGGAGGAGCTCCTCGCCCGGGTACGCGCATTGTTGCGGAGGAAAGAACCGGGGGGAGATTCGTCCGATCACCGCTTGGTGTTTGAGGATATCGTGATGGATATGGATTCCCGTGAAGTGCTGCGGTCCGGGCAGCGCCTGGAATTGACGGCTAAAGAATTCGATTTGCTTCATTTGTTTATGCAAAATCCGAAGCGGCTTCTGACCCGCGATTTAATCATGGATAAAATATGGGGATATGATTATAGCGGAGAATCCAATGTGCTGGAAGTATATATTGCGATGATCCGACAAAAGACGGAGGAGCACGGCGGCAAAAGGGTCATTCAGACGATTCGCGGCGCTGGTTACATACTGAGAGGAGACTCCTAGAGATGTCTATGAGATGGCGGCTAACCGCTTGGTATACCGGAATTTTGGCAGTTACGCTGATCTTGCTCGGTGCCTCTATTTACGGATTTGTTCGTTATTATACTTATGAAGAAGTCAAAAAGAAGGTCGATGATCAGGCCGAGCAAATTCTCAGCTCGCAAAATGTTACCTTGACGCAAGGCTGGGACTTGCAATTGACGCCAAAGCAAGCGATACGCTTGGAGGATGCCCGGATCTTCTGGCAACTTAACAATTATGCAGTGGGGTTGATGCGCCGTTCGCAAGGGCTTCAGGAGCGGGATATCGCCTTTCCTGTGCCGTCCATTGAAGATATAGGCAGGAATGGCCTGTTTCAAAAGGTTACGATTAACGGAAATTCATATATTTTATATGAACGGGCCGTTTACCTGGATGACACGATTGTAGGCTTGCTTCAGCTAGCCGCAGATACGAATGCCGAAGACCGGCTGATGGAGCGGATGAAAAACATTTTGCTGATCGGATCCTTTATAACTCTGTTAGTGGCGAGTACGTTCGGGTTGTTTCTTGCACGGAAATCGATGACCCCGATCGGCAAAGTTATTGAGGCGGCGAATGGGATTCAGACGGGGAACGATCTCAGTGTCCGGATCGATTATGAGGGTCCGAATGATGAAATCGGCCAATTGATAGGTACCGTAAACAATATGCTTGCCCGAATGGAAGGATTCTATAATGAGCTCGACGATGCTTATTCGGCGCAGCGTCGGTTCGTGTCAGATGCATCGCATGAACTGCGGACTCCGCTGACGACGATTCGCGGAAATGTCGATTTGCTGAAGAAGGTCTGGTCCGGCGATGAAGGGGCTAGCCCTCATATGGATGAGAAGCAACTGCGAAGTCTATCGCTGGAAGCGGTAAGCGATATCGCCGATGAATCGCAGCGGATGAGCCGGCTTGTGAACGATATGCTGTCTTTGGCTCGCGCCGATGCGGGACAGACGATTGAGCGGGTTATCGTACCGCTGCGGCCTCTTGTCGAAGAAGTAATCCGTAGAGCCCAGTTTCTGCCCCGGAACGCCGCTTGGATTCAAGGTGATCTTGAGGTTCTAGATGGAGCGAGCATTAACGGAAGCAAAGATTATTTGCAGCAGATGCTCTTTATTTTTATTGAGAATGCATTCAAATATACGGCCGAGGGAAGCGTGACGATTGATGCTTTCCGGGCGGGCGAACAAATCGGGATCCGCATTGCCGATACCGGAATCGGGATGGACCGCAGCGAGGTCCCCCATATTTTCGAGCGTTTCTATCGGGCTGACCCGTCCCGCGGAGTAACACCGGGCACCGGCCTCGGTTTGTCGATCGCCAAATGGATCATCGACGAGCATGGCGGATCGGTTGAAGTCATGACCAAATTCGGCGAAGGCACCACATTCGTGATTTGGCTTCCGGCCATCTTTAACGCCCTGCCGGAATAAGCTATAATAGAGGAGGTTCCCTCCGCTAGGAAAACCGGGAACGAGAAAGCAGGGATAAAGAATGGAAGTTATTAAAATCTCGCCGCGCGGATATTGCTACGGGGTCGTCGATGCGATGGTATTGGCCAGACAGGCGGCCAAAAACCTCGATCTCCCGCGCCCGATCTATATATTAGGCATGATCGTTCACAACAGTCATGTCACGAATTCTTTTGAAGATGAGGGTATCATTACTCTGGATGGGCCTAACCGGATGGAGATTTTGAACCAGGTGGAGAGCGGGACCGTGATTTTTACGGCGCATGGCATATCTCCGGAAGTGCGCAAGCTGGCTAGGGACAAGGGGTTAACTACGGTGGACGCGACCTGCCCGGACGTCACGAAGACGCATGTTCTCATCAAGGAGAAGGTGGCCGAAGGCTTCGAAGTGATCTATATCGGCAAGAAGGGCCATCCTGAACCGGAAGGTGCGGTTGGCGTTGCGCCAGGGCGGGTTCATCTCATCGAGAAGGAGGAAGAGATCGAGACGTTGGAGCTTACAGCCGATAAAATCGTCATTACGAATCAAACGACGATGAGCCAATGGGATATCAAGCATATCATGAAGAAATTGCTGGAGAAATTCCCGGGTGCCGAAGTCCATAATGAAATTTGCATGGCTACTCAAGTGCGACAAGAAGCGGTTGCGGAACAGGCCGGCCAAGCGGATTTGGTAATCGTGGTAGGCGACCCGCGCAGCAACAATTCGAATCGTCTGGCCCAGGTATCCGAGGAGATCGCCGGAGTTACGGCTTACCGGATCGCGGATGTGTCGGAATTGAACACGGAATGGCTCAAGGGCATTCAAAAGGTAGCGGTTACTTCCGGGGCATCGACGCCTACGCCGATTACGAAAGAGGTTATTGCCTATCTGGAGCAGTATGACGCAGAGAAACCGGAAACTTGGGAGATCGTGCGGACAGTTAATATGCAAAAGCTATTGCCGCCGGTCAAAGCCGCGGCAAAGACTACAACCAACGAAGTCCGCAGCTAATAAGCAAGTGAATTGCCGGTTCGGACATTATAATAAACCGCCTTTTGGATGGTATCCAAAGGGCGGTTTTTCGTCTATATATAAACTTCCAATTAGATTACCAACTTTTGCGGGGTCCTTCTTCGTGTGATTCATGTTATACTCCTGATAGAAATATTACAAAATTGTTACCATATTAAACTACTATCAAGGAGATGACAGCATGAGAACAACCCAAATAAGAAAGCATTTGATTACCGGAGGATTGACTGCCATTCTGGCCGCAGGTCTTGTTTTGCCTGCCTCGGCTTCGGCTGCTCCCAATACTAATGTTTCAACGAATACTACTTCCTATTGGAAAACTTACTTCTATTCGATTCCTTGGAATGAAATCTATAAGCAACAGCCAGTTCAGAACGGAAACCAAAGTACAACTGGCGGAACGACCGGAACGGTTCAAAATGGCAACACAGGCAACACAGGCAACACAGGCAACACAGGCAACACTGGTACTAAGCCTAACACTGGCTCTGCTCAAACCGGGACAAGTACGGACAAATCCCAGTTTTCTACCCAGGTGATTACGCTCGTGAATAAGGAACGTGCCAAACGGGGACTGAAGCCGCTCACCGGGAATGCAGAACTGAACAATATGGCTCTGGCAAAAGCGAAAGACATGAGCCAGAACAATTATTTTGATCATACGTCCCCGACTTACGGATCGCCGTTCGATATGATGAAGAAGTTCGGCATCAGTTACAGCTATGCTGGAGAGAACATTGCCATGGGACAAAAGACGCCTTCGGAAGTCGTTACTGCTTGGATGAACAGCACAGGTCACCGGGCCAACATTATGAATGCCAATTATAATTTGATCGGGGTCGGTTACTATAACGGCTACTGGGCACAAGAATTCGTAGGCAGATAAGCGGTAAAAAATGCTTAAAGATTGTAGTGTAGAGACTGATTGGTTCAGATTATAGTGGTGATATTATTTGCGGTGCAGGAATTATTTCTGCGCCGCTTTTTTTGTTTGGAGCATGCCTTCTTCCATAGGGGATTCTGCAATCGAACTAATTCGGTGAAATGGGTTGACGAGAGGAGCAGAATCATTTATATTTGCTTTAATGAATAAAAGCTTAAAAGCGAACAAGCGTTTAAGCATAATAGTATTTCTAAGATTCTAAATTTATATCAAATTAAGTGGGAGTTTACCCCGTTCAAGTTCAAATGAAAGGATGAATGAATTATGATCGTTATTACTTCAAATCAAACACCTGAGGAGCGCGTTCAGGAGATTATTGCTGTCATCGAAAAAGAAGGGCTTCAAACCCATGTATCCCGAGGTAAAGACCGGACCGTTATCGGTTTGATCGGCATGATTGAGCCGAAGCTTGCTGAGCATTTACGGCAGATGAAAGATGTAGAGAACGTAATTAAAATTTCAAAATCATATAAATTGGCGAGCCGTGATTTCCATCCGGAGAATACGGTCATCTCCATCGGCGACGTCAAGATCGGCGGCGGCGAACTGGTTGTGATGGGTGGACCCTGTGCCGTAGAATCGCCGGAGCAAATTGACGAGATTGCGAGTCTGGTGAAGGCTGCAGGCGGCCAAGTTCTTCGTGGAGGAGCCTTTAAGCCGCGTACGGGCCCATATAGCTTTCAGGGCATCGGGGTTGAAGGACTTGTTATGATGGCGGAGGCAGGCAAGAAACATGGACTCCTGACCATCACGGAAGTCATGACGCCGGAGTATGTGGATGTCTGTGCGGAATATGCCGATATACTTCAAGTGGGTACCCGGAATATGCAGAATTTTGATTTGCTCCGCAAGCTTGGGGAATGCGGTAAACCTGTACTGCTCAAGAGAGGTTTCAGTGCAACATATGATGAGTTTTTGAATGCGGCCGAGTACATTTTGGCGGGTGGCAATCCGAACGTCATGCTCTGTGAGCGCGGAATTCGAACATTTGAAACATATACGCGAAATACGCTCGATCTGTCGGCTATTCCTGTTCTTCAGAGTCTGAGCCATCTCCCAGTCATTTCCGATCCAAGTCATGGGACGGGTCGCAGGGAATTGGTTGAACCTATGACCAAAGCCTCCGTAGCAGCCGGTGCAGATGGACTCATCATCGAAATGCACACCGATCCGGATAATTCGATGACAGGGGATGGCGTACAATCTCTGTTTCCTGACCAGTTCGCAGCCTTGCTGCGGGATTTGGAGAAGCTGGCGCCTTTGGTTGGTAAACGTTTCGATACTCCTAAAGAGGCTATGCAGATTTAGCAGTAATTCGGTATTTCCTATGGACTTAATAGCTCTCCCGTTCCTTGAGACGGGAGGGCTTTTATACTTTTTGTCGATTAATTTGTACTCAGTGTAACAATACCTAACATGATTGATTAAAATACCTTACATAACTATTGACGACTTCAACTTGCGGTTCTATAATGACGACATAATAAACAAAAAGAATGAACATTCAACCTGTTATATAGGTTTAATGTTCGTTATTTGGGGAGGAAGTTAGGATGTCAGCAGAGTTGGTTTTGAAGACAATTCAGGAAAAACAAATTGAGTGGGTCGATTTTCGTTTTGTTGACTTATCCGGTCGCGCGCACCATATCACCCTTCCGGCCAAAGAGGTAGACGAAGATACCTTTGTGAACGGAGTAGCTTTTGACGGTTCTTCGATCCCGGGGTTCCGCGGAATTGAGGAGTCCGATATGGTCATGATGCCGGACCATGGCGCAGTTTACGTGGATCCGTTCACGGCGCATCCTACGCTGAATGTGTTCTGTGATATTTTTACGCCGGACGGGGAAAGATATGAGCGGGATCCGCGCAGTATCGCGGTTCGTGCGGAGAAATACCTCAATGCGAGCGGGGTTGGTACTGCAGCTTTCTTTGCACCCGAATCGGAGTTCTTTATTTTTGACGATGTTCGTTATGAGAGCGGAATGAATAGAACTTCTTACTCTGTCGATTCGGAGGAAGCTTTTTGGAATACGGGGCGCACGGAGGAAGGTGGAAACCTCGGTTACAAAATACCGGTCAAAGGCGGCTATGTTCCGGTAGCTCCGGCTGACAAGCAGCAGGATATTCGCAGTGAAATGTGCCGCCTTCTTGAAGAAGCCGGTATTCGTGTAGAACGTCATCACCATGAAGTGGCTACTGCCGGCCAGGCTGAAATCAACTTCCGGTTCGATACCTTATTGAAAACAGCCGACAACCTCATGGTATACAAATATATCGTGCACAATACGGCCATCCAGTATGGGAAAACGGCAACCTTTATGCCTAAGCCATTGTTCGGAGATAACGGGAGCGGAATGCATGTTCACCAATCGATATTCAACGGGGACACTCCTTTATTCTATGAAAAAGGCGCGTACGCCAATCTGAGCGAAACGGCACTGCATTATATCGGCGGAATCCTATACCACGCGCCAGCGCTGATTGCATTCACGAACCCAAGTACGAACTCGTTCAAACGTCTGGTTCCGGGTTATGAAGCTCCAGTCAATCTGGTCTATTCGAAAGGCAACCGTTCGGCTGCAGTGCGGATTCCGGTTGCAGCGGTTACGCCGAAAGGCTGCCGGATCGAGTTCCGTACACCGGATTCCACGGCAAATCCTTACTTGGCTTTCTCGGCCATGTTGATGGCCGGGTTGGATGGAATCAAACGCAAGATCGATCCGACCAAAGAAGGCTATGGTCCGTTCGATAAGAATATTTATGAGCTGTCTGATGAAGAAAAGGGGGGTATCCGCAGTGTTCCGGGGTCGCTTGACGAAGCCCTGAGTTCGCTGGAATCCGACTATGAATTTCTGACTGAAGGCGGCGTATTTACTAAAGCGTTCATCGATAATTTCATCGAATTGAAACGTGCGGAGGCCAGATCTGTTGCAATTCGTGTTCATCCTTACGAATTCGGATTGTACTACGACCTGTAAGCCGGCAATAAGTCAAAAGGTTGGACCGGGAGTTAATCCGGTCCAACCTTTTTTTAATTTCGCCCAACAAATAAGTAGCCCTTATAAGCTTGCAGCGGCTTTCTGTCACAAACGATCGCTTAATTTGCTTCCGCAGGATTCCCGGATAACCAGCTCCGGTTCTACGACCACATTGCTGGTTACAGATTGGGAGTTAATCAGGTCATACAATAAGGAAGCTGCAAGTCTGCCGATCTTATCCTTGTTTTGGCGGATGGTTGACAGTGCAGGACTTGTGTATTTGCATGCTTCAATATCATCGCAACCGATGATGGCTACGTCTTCGGGAACGCTGAAGCCATGCTCTTTCAAAGCGCGCATCGCACCGATGGCAATTAAATCGGAAGCCGCGAAAATGGCTCTTGGCAGGCTACCGGTATCGATCATTTTGTTGATTGCTTCATAGCCGCTTTCTTCAAAAAAGTTCTCTCCGTTAACGAACCATTTTTCGCTTACCGGAAGGCCGAAACTATCAATGGCGTCCTTGTACCCCTTCTCGCGCAAATTCGAAATATCGGATTCCTGTGTGCTCCCTATGTATCCCAGTTCCCGAAATCCTTGCAAATAGAAATGTTCAACCACTTTATAAGACATTTTGTAGTTGTCGGACATGATATAACCGGAGCTCTTTCCCTTCAGCTCGATATCCACGCCGATGCAAGGGATTTCGCTGCGATCCAGCTCGCTGATCGAAGGTTCCACTTGCTGTCCCGTAACGATGATGCAACCGTCAACTTGAAAGTGCCTGCATCTGGCCAAGTAGTCCCCGTCAACGGCATGGGATTTCTCATTGGAGAAGAAAAGGAGATCATACCCGAGGAAGCCCATTTGTTTCTTGAACGAGTTAAGGACCTCCACAAAAAAAGGATGAGTAAAATCAATGTTCAGTTTACCGGCAAAGATGACGCCGATCAGACTGGATTTCTTGGTGGCTAGCGTTTTCGCAGAGTTCGATGGGACATAGCCGGTTTGTTTCATGATTTCGTGAACTTTCGCTTTGGTTTCTTCAGAAATGTCACTATAGTTGTTAATAATCTTGGACACGGTAGAGACTGAAACTCCCGCCATTTCCGCAATCGTCTTAATATTGATCGGCAAGATGATGCCTCCCTCGCTTAAAAAGAATTCATTCCGGATAACTGCTTACGAAACACGTTTCCAAACTATTTTCGTGATTTTAGTTTAAAGGTTCCCCCTAAGCAAGTCAATTCTAAAACCTAGGATACTTCAAGTATCAGAACAAGCTGGATATATTGGTATGGTTGGAATAAAGGCGCGTTATTCTTAAAAAATAATCGATTTTTTAATGAAAATCGTAAGCGAGAAACCTCTTTACAAACATAAAGATCGATGGAATAATGTGATTTAACGAAACCGATTTCGGAACTATTGTGGGAACGACAAGCCTGAAATGCGGTTACACGAAAATTTTCGTATGTTAGTAATAATGCATAGGAGAGGGAATTTGAATGACAAACAAAAAGTGGGAGTTCTTGGGAGACGGCGGGCAATTTAAGCTGGAACAACCGGAAATGAGCAGCTACTTATATTTTCCGCTGGTCAACGAAGCGGGGATGATGTCGGCGATCACGCCTAATTTACACGGTGAAATGACTTCCGGCCATAACACATTTTTAATGGAGCCGGTATCGGTATTGGACTTGCATAATTCCAAGGCATCGCGGAACTTTTGGATATTTATCGAAGGAAGCGGTGCTTGGTCCGTGAGCGGTAATTCGGCCATTCAGAATGCTGCGTTATTCTCCGGAAGAGAAGAACCAAGTGTCATGGAAGGCGGCTTTCTCTGGCATAAAGTGACTCGCGAGCATGAAGCTTCCGGTCTTCGGGCGGAAACGGTGAGTTTCGTTCCGGTCACGGACGACAAGGTCGAATTGATGAAAGTCAAACTGACCAATACGGGGAATAACCCGCTCAGGATTACTCCAACTGCAGCGATTCCGATTTACGGCCGTTCGGCCGACGATCTCCGCGATCACCGGCATGTAACTTCTTTGCTCCATCGTACATTTACATCGCAATACGGCGTAGAGGTTCAACCTGCACTATCTTTTGATGAACGGGGTCATCGGATCAATAAGGTGACCTACGGCGTGTTTGGAGCCGGAGCTGGCGACGAAGCGCCTGCAGGCTTTTTTCCCGAAACAGAAGAGTTTACAGGCGAAGGCGGGGCATTGGATTGGCCGGAAGCCGTGGTGTCCAATTTGGAGCCATCTATCGTGTCGGGTGCCGTTCTGGAAGGCTATGAGGCCACAGGTGCGCTCAGGTTTGAGCACATAACTCTTGCACCGGGTCAATCCGCGTCTTATATCATTGCAATGGTAATCTCCGAAGATCGGATAGACAGTGACCGGATTGCCGCCGGCTACTTGTCGGAGACTCGTTTCGATCAACTGCTTGAACAGAACGAGGCCTACTGGAGGGGGAAAATCGATACGATATCCTTCCACACGGGTGATAATGAGCAGGACATGTGGATGAAGTGGGTTACCCTTCAACCGATTCTGCGCCGACTATACGGCAATTCCTTCCTCCCGTATCATGACTATGGCCGCGGCGGACGAGGTTGGCGGGATTTATGGCAGGACTGCCTTGCCCTCATGGTCATGGAGCCTGCGGAGGTCCGTAGTTTGTTGCTTAACAATTATGCGGGCGTCCGGATGGATGGAAGCAATGCAACCATTATTGGCTCCAAGCCCGGAGAGTTCGTTGCCGATCGCAACAATATTCCGCGGGTATGGATGGACCACGGCGCGTGGCCGCTACTAACTACGCTGCTCTACATCCATCAAAGCGGCGACCTGGATTTGCTGCTGCAGCCACAAACCTATTTCCGCGACGTGTTCGTCAAACGCTGTAAAGAGCGGGATTTGACATGGACTGCGGAAGAGGGGAACAAGTTACAGACCCGGGATGGCCAAATCTATGAAGGAACCATCCTGGAACATATTTTGCTGCAAAATATGACACCTTTCTTCCACGTAGGAGAACACGGCAACATTTTGCTGGAGGGGGCCGACTGGAACGACGGATTGGATCTGGCGCCTAACCGCGGCGAGAGCGTAGCGTTCACGGCTTTCTATGCGACTAACCTGCTGGAACTTGCCGATTTGCTGATGGAGATGCAAGCTAGGAAAGGTCAGAATACAATTGAGGTTGCTGAAGAAATGGCGATTCTATTCGACTCCTTATCCGAGCATCCCTTAGCTTACGACAGTATTGCCGATAAACGGGCCTTGCTGGATCGCTATTACGAATGCATCGCTACGTCGGTTTCCGGAGCCAAGGTAAAGCTGGACATCATCGCGGCCGCCGGGGATTTGAAGCGTAAAGGTGAATGGGCGATGGAACATCTGCGCCGGAACGAATGGATCAAGAACCGGGAAGGTTATGAATGGTTTAACGGATATTACAATGACCATGCCGAACGGGTGGAAGGCGACCACCCTCATGGGGTGCGAATGACCCTCACGGGTCAGGTATTTACGATCATGGGCGGCATCGCTACCGGAGAGCAGGTCGGGAAGATTTCGGCGGCCGTAAACCGTTACTTGAAAGACGAGAAAATCGGATACCGTCTGAATTCCCGGTTTGGAGACATTC
>DJTQ01000331.1 GCA_002439285.1 Paenibacillaceae bacterium UBA6304 | reverse complement strand
CGAAGCCGCTACGGATGAGATTATCGATGCTTGGGCTCAGGCCTACGGTATTATCGCGGATGTATTCATCAGCGTAGAAGCTGAGATGTATCAGGAAGCCGAGCAACAAAAAGGCGGTTGGCGCGGATTCCGCCGGTTCGTGGTCGATCGCAAGGTTAAGGAAAGCGACGTAATTACATCTTTCTACTTAAAACCAGAAGACGGCGGCGAAATCGCTTCCTACAAACCGGGTCAATATATTACTGTCCGGGTCAAACCGGAAGGTCAGGAATTCACCCATCTCCGCCATTACAGCTTGTCTACCTCTACGGGTCATCCTTATTACCGGATTTCCGTAAAACGTGAGGATGCCATCGGTGATAGCCCGGCAGGTGTCGTATCCACTTATTTGCATCAGCAAATCCAGGAAGGTGACACCGTCGAGATCAGCGCGCCGGCAGGTGATTTTACGCTGGATCAAACAAAACAAATTCCGGTCGTGCTGTTGAGCGGCGGCGTGGGCCTCACTCCGATGATCAGCATGCTCGAAACGCTTCTGGAAGACGAAGCCAAGCGCGATGTCGTATATATCCATGCAGCGCGTTGCGGAAACCATCATGCCATGAAGGATCATATTGATCAGCTTACGCGCGAACACGCCGACAGACTTTGCTCTTATCATGTGTATGAATCGCCGGCAGACGGCGAGAGCTGTGACAAGACCGGCTTTATCGATCTCCCATGGCTCAAAACGGTTGCCGATCCCGGTGCGGATTTCTATTTCTGCGGACCCGTGCCGTTTATGCGGGCCGTCAACCATGCACTCAAAGAATGGGGCGTACCGGAAGAACGTATTCACTTTGAATTCTTTGGTCCCGCAGACAGCCTGTAAGAGGTCATTAACTAAAGTACATTAATTAACCACAGTACCTAAATGAATATTGACTAGAGAATAACTAAAGAACCCCCGAAGAAATCGCAAATTACTGCGACATTTCCAGGGGGTTCTGCTCATTAATGATGGCGTAGCAAACGATTGACGGTTTCCCGCCGGACGCCGATTAGCTGACCAATTTCCTCTTGCGTCAGATACTCCGTTAAAGGTACTCCGTGCGCATGCTGACCTAGCCATTTCGTCAACAATTCCAATCGTTCTCCCGGGGTCCCTACCGTTAAATGATCCAGCCGCTCCTGCATGAAACGCACCTTTTCCTGCAGAAGTCTCGCCACTTCCAGCGGCTTACTCGGATCTTCCTGCAATTCCCGGTACCATTCCTTCGCCGGAATCGTCTCCACCTCGCTTCGTACCAAAGCGATTGCCGTACCGTGCGTTTCTTTTGGCGAGATCAAGGAATGGTGAGGCACCATTTCGCCGGGATACAAAATATTAAATAATACCATATTGCCGTTCTCATGCAGACGAGTTACTTTAAATAATCCACTCTTGATAAAATACAAGAATGCGCCGTCGTCTCCCTGACGGAATAAAATTTCTCCCTTATGCAATATCATTCTATCGCTCCATTCCCCATGTACACTACACTGTTACCTATCATTATAGCAAAAAATGCAGCCAACTTCTAAAGTTGTCCCGTTTATGGCAAAAAGGCCGGTAACGCAAAATCCCCCTAGTCTTTTTACCCGGGGGATTTGTGTTAACCGATATTCATTTTTTTAGTGATTGCTCCCACTTTACCAACTTGTCGCGCCATGGCTCATAACTGTGGATCGCAATGCCGGCAAAGGAAGAATGGCCTTTAACCAGTCTTACAAGCTTGGTGATCTCCCCGGTTAGAAAGGTGAAGGATCTTTCATGAAACGAAACGCCGGGGCCTTCCTTACTCTCGCCTAGCTCTACGCCGATCCATACCGGCTTTTTGTGCCTGTCCCCTTCCTCCAGGGTGGCCTTTGCCGCCGTGTAAATCCTGTCCGCTTCGTCTCGGTATGCCATAATGGCGACATAATCAAATTTCTCGATCATCCACCGGTTAAGAGGTATTTCCCGATCCGCACCGGGAACATCGAGATCATCCAGCCAGAATGGAACGGCTGCGCCGATTTCCAAATCCATTTCTTTAGCCTTCCGGGTCCAACTCTGAGCATTCTCCACCCACTCTTTTACGATGGACGCTTGGCGCTTCTCCCAATTATCCAGCAGGTAAGGCTCTACGTCGAATTGTACACCGGCAAATCTCTCTTCCGGCTGAGATGCCGTGTTATACTCTTTTACCCAATCGAGAAAGACATCCGCCTCCCGACGATGATCACGCAGCGCCCATTCCGGCTTCCCGTTTAAGGCGTGCACCTCCAGCCCTGCGGAGAAAGCCTCCCGGATAAAATTCCGGTAGCTCTCCTCCTTCACATTACCGCCAATTTGCAAAAAGATGATCTTCACTCTCTGCTTTTTGGCAAAAGCAATGATATCTTCACTATGCTGCTGAATCAACTTCGTATTCCAAAGCCAGGTTGCCTTGGCTTCGGATGCGGAAGGACGGATAACGAGAAGCAGAAGAAACAACATAATTCCTCCGCCCAGGATGAAGAGCTGCCTCTTACGCCCGGCCTTAAGATTCCGGATCTTCATTTTCCGCCTCCCTTATTTTTGCTCTTACTTAACCGACGATCAACGCCTCATCTTGTTCTACTACATGCTGTACCGAATGACCGATCTTGTAAATATGCGGCAACCGGAAATCGCGGAACGCATTACGCGTATCGACGATCGGAACGCCAAGATGAGCGATAGTTCCGTAATCGAGACTGCTGTGATTGGTTACGAGCACGATGCAGTCGTAAGACTTGAATTTCTCCAGATCATACTTCACGCTATACACGGTAACTCCGTTCTTGTCACGGAAGCTCGACGCATGAGGATCATAGTATTCTACGGCCGCGCCGCTATCCTTGTAGAGCTCATATACTTCCAGGGCCGGCGATTCGCGAAGGTCCGCGATATCCGGTTTATAGGCCATGCCTAAAATAAGAATTTTCGATTTCTTAATGGATTTCGCATATTCATTCAAAATTTTGGACGTCTTGTTCACTACATAATAAGGCATGTTATCATTCGTCGATTGCGCCAGTTCGATAAACTGACTATAGAAGCGGAAACCTTTAGCTTTCCAAGACAGGTACATCGGATCGAGCGGAATGCAGTGTCCACCAATCCCCGGTCCCGGATAAAACGGCATAAATCCGAACGGTTTCGTCTTCGCCGCATCGATGACTTCCCAAATGTCGATGCCCATCCGGTCGCACATCATCGCCATTTCATTGATGAATGCGATATTGACGCTGCGGAACGTATTCTCCAGCAATTTGGACATCTCCGCGACTTTAGGCGAGCTGACTGGCACGACTGTCTCGACATATTTGCTGTACAATGCATTTCCTAGGGCCAGGCAGGCTTCGGTCGTTCCACCGATAACTTTCGGCGTATTGAATGTATTAAACTTCGTATTTGAAGGGTCCACCCGCTCAGGAGAGAAGCAAAGGAAGAAGTCCTCACCGACAACATGGCCGATGCCCTCGAGCTCCCTCTGGATTAACTCCTCCGTTGTACCCGGGTATGTCGTGCTTTCCAGGGTAATGAGCACCCCTTTTTTCATATAACGCTTAATTTGGTCTACAACCGTCACAATATAGGAAGTATCCGGATCCTGATTTTCGCTGAGAGGGGTCGGAACGCAGATGCTGATCGCATCGATCTCCCGCAGGGAAGCATAATCCGCGGTCGGCTTGAACCGGCCTGTAGCCATTACTTCTGCAAGGGTTTCTGGTGAGATATCATGAATATAAGACTCTCCGCGATAAAGTTTGTCAATTTTAGTAGCATCCAGGTCGATGCCGACGACATTGAAACCCTGCTTCACCATTTCCACGGCCAAGGGAAGGCCGACATAACCAAGGCCTACAACTCCAAGTACCGCATTTTTCGATTCGATGGCTTCCAGTAAAGTCCGATATTGTTTATTCACTGCTCCAACCTCCGTTTTATCTGTATAGGTGCTATGCTTGTTCAGAATCACTGCTTGACTTTGTCAGTACGATATTAATGAATGCAACGACGAATTCGGGCATCCAGCTCAACCGGCGAGAACGGCTTCGTAATATAATCGTCAACCCCGTTTTGGAAGCACAGGCTGATCGTTTGCTCTACCCGTTGCTCTGTCAGGACGACGATTTTGGGAGCCTCGGCAACATTCAGTTGCTGAATATGATGAATATAAGGAAGGCCGTCAATTCCATACAAATTCAGTTCGGTTAACACCAGGTCCGGCTTCCACGACTCCATGAGATCCAAGGCGGAGAGTCCGTTATCCGCAACGGCGGTTTCATATCCTTGCATTTGCAAACGAATTTCCAAAAATTCGCGAACCGTTGCATCCCCTTCGACGATCAGAATCCGGCTCCGCGAAGCTTGCACTTCTTCTCTTGAGAAGATGTGGATCTCTCCGGAAGCATGATGCTTAACGGAATCCTCCATTTGGATCAGCACCTGCTGCGTCAGTTCTCCCTGCTCAGGAAAGCTCGCTAGCGTCATCCGCGGATCGAAGTCGGCGATAATTTCCTGCAGACGCTGTTTTAAGAGCAGCCCTTGAAAATGTACGGCATCCAACGTCTGGCCCGGCAGTAAAATGAAGAAGCTTCCCGGCTCTTCCCCGCCCCAAACTTTATAAGTTAAACCAGGTTGGGACTCCAGGATGCCACGCACTTGCGTTTCCATATAAGATGGTCCGCCCGCGCAAGAAATGAATAGAACCCCGCTCACTTCAAGTCCGGTCTCCTTCACGCTTTGCTCAATTTCCTGATATAAGCTAGTTTGCTCTTGCCGACTTTCCAATGTCGTATTTGGCATCATTCATCCCGCCTTCCTAAGTTTTAAATTGATCAGCCATGGATTTGGCTGTATTCCCTTGCTATCAACTCCCTTCCCGCCCGGGTGACACGGAACGTGGGCTATGCCGATTTCGCCGTGTCGCTTTTCTCTTGCCAGCTTTGCCGGGTCATCGTCCCCCAGGAGTTGTTGTTGCGCAAATATTGAATATGGCCCTGAATCCGCCATAGCCCGCCAAGCTGGGCATATCCGAAAAACTTGATCGCCGAATAGAACATCATCCGCGCCAGATCGGATATTTTGTTAAACCGTTTGAATGCAAGCTCTTCTAGGAGCAACGCCCCGACGCTGAGCAGATAGCCGCTGAGGAAATTGATCAGCCAAAATACCGCTAGTACCCGCCAATGCGTCATATCGAGCATCGTATATCCAATCAGGGCGAGTAGCCCTGTTATTTTAAAGTAAGGGTTGAGCGCCTCAAAAATAATGTTGTAAGGCATTGTCAACAGCCCCATCACTTTATACTTCGGATTGAAGGCCATGTCATAGTTCTCGATCATGTTCTTCAAGTTCCCCCGTCCCCAGCGCTTGCGCTGATTGGACAGGATCCGGTACGTATCCGGAGCTTGGGTCCAGCACACCGCTTCCGGACAGAAGGCGATCCGGTATTTCAGCTTGTTCTCCAGCATATAACGGTGGAGCTTGATGATGATGTTCATATCTTCTCCAGGATATCCGCCCCGGTAACCGCCCACCGCAATGACATAGTCTTTACGGAACAGCCCGAATGCACCGGAAACGATAATGAGCCCGTTGATGGAACTCCAGCCGATCCGTCCGCCAAGGAACGCCTTCAAGTATTCGACGGCCTGGAACATCGGCCACATCTTACGCGGTAACGACACTTCCTTAACTGCGCCGTTCTCGATAACGCAGCCATTGGCAATCCGGACATCGCCGCCGATGGCGACGGTTTCTTCCGGATTCTCCATGTACATGCGGGCCATCCGGATCAAGGCGTCCTTTTCCAGCAAAGAATCCGCGTCGATCGAAGAAATCAACGGATAATGCGACAGATTAATCCCGGCGTTCAGCGAATCCGCCTTCCCGCCATTCGGTTTATCAATAACATACAGATGCGGATACTGAGGATTATGATAAACCGCGTTAATTGTCTGACAGTCGATGGAGTTTCTCATTTCCGGATTCGGCAGCGGGTCCAGTCCGAACTCCCTTCTGAGTACCCCGAGCGTATCGTCGCTCGATCCGTCGTTGATCACGATCACCTCATACGTCGGATAGTTCAGCGTCATCAGACACTTTACATTCTCAATGACGGTTACTTCCTCGTTATAGGCCGGAACCAATAGAGAAATCGACGGGACGAGTTCCGAACCGGACAGCGTATTGAATTTCGAGTATGCCGCCCGACGGAAAATCGTCATAATATTGCGAAACGAGAATGCCATGATTGAAAAATAAACCACATTTACGGTCATCACATAGTACGTCGCGAACAGGCCGTAAATGAGTAAGATATCCCTAAGCAGTGTAATCCCCTCCGACCGCTGCGACCTGACGAACCGGTTTGGACTCAGAAACTCCGAAGTACCGTTCATACAGCAGCTTTTTTTTGTTATGGGCTATCATTTGATCAAGCTTTTGATGTTCGGCTTCCTCAAGCATTGCCTTCTCCACATGATTCAGGGCGGTTTCGCGTTCGACTCCCGACCCGTGCTTAGCGATCTGACACAGCACTTCAAATCCCGTCTCGCCCAGTTTTGCCAGGCTCTCAGCACTATTGTTGCGTACCCGCCAATTGGAATCCTGCAGGGCCGTGCGCAGCAGCGGAATACTTCCGGCTGCATGCAAATTGCCGATTGATTTGGCTACCGCGGCCCGGACTTCCCAATCCGTGTCAGCCATAAGCTCACGGATCGTCTCGTCCTTCAGTACCGGATTGGAGCTTAAATAAAGCTTGACCGCTTCCGCCCGTACGTCCTTCTCTCCTGCGCCGACCAGTCGGTCGAGCGCCGGGACGACTTCTGGAACTGCCTGCCCCCACATTGCGACAAGCGCCACCTTGACGAAATCCGGATTCTCGTCGTCCAGCAGCTTGAGCAGCAGTCCGCTTGTATCCAGCCCGGTCTCCATAAGAATGTCGGCAGCCATATTATGAATCGGCTTGCCATGTCGAAGCAGGTGGTGAAGCATTTCCTTGAGTTGATCCCCCCGCTCCGCGCTCTTGGCGATGGAGCGAGCGATTACGATCGTCAGCGGACTGTAGCTCTGCTTCTCCAGCATGATCAGCATTCTCGGCACAGCTTCCGCTGCCCGCATGCCGCCGAGGCGGTATGCCGCCGAGACGCGCCGGCCGTAAAACAAACTATCCAGCAAACTGATATCATCGCGGACAAAGCCTGCATCATGGCAAAGCTTCATCAGCTTCTCGCGAATCTCACCCTTGAACTGCCCGATCCATTCGATCAGCTTGTTCTGAACTACCCGCCGTTCCAGCTTCGTCAATTTGCCGGGCGGCAGGGGCAAGTCGGATGCCCCGTTCAGATGAGTTTGAATAAACTTGAAATATTCCTGATGCTTCCGAAGATACAATTCAGTCTTCTTGTCTATGCGGATCGATCTGATCCTGAGCCAGAATAATAGCAGCATGCCTGCCCCAATCAATCCGAGGCAAATGTAAACGAAATAGATTGCCACGGTAAGATGCGAATCCATAAAGAATATTTCCTCCTTCCTGATACATGCACACAAGCTTGTCGCATTCCGCCGAGAATATTATTGCGTCCTGTGATCCGGCAAGCTCTCATAGTAAGCCTTCAAGGCATAATAGCCCGATTTCAAATGCTCGGTATACTTGACGGTCTCCCAAGGGGACCAGGTATATTTCGGCTGGGTATTCAAATCTAAGGTTCCGCTTTCGCCGGGCCAGGATACTCCACCGCTACCGCGGTCCACTATCCAAGGCACAAAGGTGATGCCATCCGTTTTTTCCGTGGTAAAGGTGCGATCCTTTTTCAGTGGTCCATAGCTGATGACCTGCAGCGAGCTCGGATCGGCAAAGCCCAACAGCATCCATGGAATGCGCAGCTCTACTTCATTGCCGCTGTATTGCCATGAAGTCAGCGAGTTGAAGTCTTCGCTTTCGCGATCCGATGTGCCCCGTATCAGTTTCCCGACCGTCATATCTTTAAACGGTTGAGCGAATCGGGTATCCGGCGGTGTCATCGTCAAACTGACGGCCAGCTTCCACGGTTGAAATTCAACCTTTTGCTCTTCGGTCTGCTCATCGAGCATCCAGTAACCGTACTGTCCGTACAAGCGACGGTGAAAATCATACGTAGGCGCTGCTTTCACCTGAGTTTCCTCATCGCTTCCAATCACGACTATATTTTCCAGTCCGTCGCTCAGATTTTTCCCCGGGAGCTCGGTTTTCGGCTGATCTCCACCAGCCAAAGTATGGCTTCCAAGATAAATTTCCTTCGCGGACGGATCGAACGGCTCATCCAGCGTCAGCCCCACATATACGTAAGCTTCGTCATGCGTTACGCGCAGTTGCTTCATGCCGGGTGAAGGATTGTCCCATACCTTCACTTCCCCCTCAGCCAATGCATTCCAGTCCTCGAGCTTGCCATCGATTGTAATCAGGTCCTCTTTGCCCGGACCCATGGAAAGAATGCCGAACAGCTTCTCGTTCGTAAGTACATTCAGCCAATACGAGCGGCGGTCTTCCGGAATTTCAAAGCGCATCGTATTCCACGTCTTCTTAAACCATTCGTCCTGCCACATGAACAGAATCGCTCCCGCATATCCCTCTTCGTAAATATCCTTCGTAAGAGATACGTCGATTTCGCCCTGCTCGTGTTCGCTATGCCCGCCTTGGTCACGTCCTCCGCGACCCAGATGTGACACACCGAGCGAAGAAGGAACTCCGTATTCCGTCACCATGATCGGAATATCCTTGTAATAAGCCTTCAGATTTTTCAAATAGGTTTTGTACGTGTTGTAGTCGTCGCTTCCGTCCGGAATCGTTTCCAGCGTCTCATCCAGGTGGAAGAAATCAGGGTAATACGGGTAGACGTGATAAGCTGCAAAATAACCCGCCTCCCAATTCACCGGCTCGATATGCGTGGCATCTACGCTAGCCATGTCTTCTTCAAACAACGGCTCGCCCGGATGTTCCAGCACATCGGTCGTCACCCAGTTCGTAAACGTGATCGGATGTTCCCATCCGTAGGCCCGTTCCTGTTGTGCGGTTTGGTCAACCAACTCCGCCAGCCAGCTTTCGAACGGGCTAGCTTCCGCAGTGGCCGCAAAGTGCTTGCCTTGATACGGTTCCGTTCCCGCATGCACTTTGTTTGTATTATCGACCATTTCGGGATCCCATTCGGTGCCGATATGCCAGCCCATTAAATAGGGTCCCGCATTGGCGGTATATTTGCCACCCGATTCCCCGGCGACGGCTTCTATCTTCAAATCGCCGTATACCGCTTTGACCGCTTTTTCGATTTCCTTGTGGAATTTCTGTTTGATCCCCGAGTTGTAAGCATCCTTGAGCTCGATCAATTGTTCCTCGGGGGACCAGATTCCTTGAATGAAATACAACGGGTCCTCTTCCTTGTCCCGATTGTATTTAACCAGTGACTTATAGAATACCGGGTTATGCACCGTATAGATACGAATGACATTTGCTCCCATATCATCGATCTGTTTAAACCAGCGCAAGTAATCGTCTTCGGTGAGCGGGAATTCTCCCGGGAAATGTCCGGGAACCGTTGCACCCAGATTTACGCCTTTTACAAACAGCTCATTCCAGGTTCCTTCACCCTCATACTCCATGAACTTGTCGCCCGAGGTTTGGAACTTCATTTCTGCGCCATCGGAGGTTGCGAAGCTGACATGGGAAGGAGGTAAAATCAAGGTTACCAGAAAGACCCCGCCAGCAATCAATACGGCCCCGAGCCCCATCCAGATGGCTAGCCTTTTTCGCGCTAATGTTGTCATCGGTCTTTTATTTTTTCACCTCGCTAATCTTTTTGTATGCAGGCGATGAACAGTACGGTTAAGGTCCCTCACGCACCTCCACTCTTCAAATTACTTCTATCATTAACCAAGTGAACCCATAATGTAACTAGGCTAATGGAAGTATTTTGTTCCTGGGTCCTTTCCCCGGGACCTGTCTGTTTTTTGGCCCGTATTTCCCAGTTTCAGGAAAAGGCTTTTTGTTCCGCCGCACCTCTTCTTTTTCATGAAATTCGTTTGAAAATCCATACATTCCATGAGTGTTTTCCAATTCATTGTTTTCATGGAATGGGATGTTTGCACCTTTCGCCCATATTAGACGCACAAAAGAATTCGAAGTTTCGCTCTTTTTTTACACCCTTTTCCATATAGGTTACAGAATTGATACCAAAGTCATATTAGGAAATCGCTTAATGGCGCTGTTTTTCGGGATTTTGGAAGTTACATCCAATTAATAAAAAACATACCAAGGTCCCATAGTGGGCCCATTGGTTACTTACTTGAATTTCACTCTAATTACGGACTATGCCCCTATTGCCCAAATTGGAGACTAATTTCCCAGTTTCAGGAGGATTGAGCTCGTATTTCGGCCCGGTTTCTACATCGGAATTATTCTTTATTGGGACCTTAATGCAAAAAAAGAACAGCAACTAGGCTGTTCTAGGATACATATTCAAGATTTGATCCCTGATTCTTTGGCTTGTTCTTTCAACAACGCACCCAATTCCGAGGCATACTTCGTCAGTCGCAGGCTGATCTCGGACCGCATCACATCCCGGGTCATGCCGAACCGTTCCTCGTATCCCCGGCAATAATAGCGGTAGTAAACCACCATATCCGCCTGTTCCTCGCTAAGGATTCGGATATTTCGCTGTTTAAGCTCGCGCCGCAGTTTATAGGAATCCCCGATAATCCGATTCAGAATGTACTGGCTTGCCATTAAGTGCGGACGTTTGAGGATATTCGTGGAATATTCCACGTCGGCAATGCTCTTCTGCACCATTTTCTCCATATGAGGCAGTAAGATATAGTCGCGGAGAATCCTTCGTTCTTCCATAGTAATGATCTTGCTCTCGTTGGACCGGTGTTGATCTTCATACTGCTCGGCATGCTCGGTCAGCAACATTTTGGACTTCCAACGTTCATTCCCGTCAAGCTTGCTCATTTGTAGTGCCCCCCAATTTGCCCGGCTCTTTCCCGTGCGACGCCGGCTCCTGTCAGCGAAGAAGCATGCATGATGGCGTTGCTTCCGTATCGGTCTTTAATACTGTCGATAGCCCGCTCTTTATTGTAGGCACGGGGCCGGTTATCGAACAGCGTAAGCTGAATCATGCTGTCTTCGGTCAGTTGGGATAATGAAACGCTCAGGTTACTGACCGGTAGTCCTCCCCAATGCTTCGTAAACAACGTATGCGCGGCGGCAGCCACTTCATGAGTCAGGGATGTCGGTTCCGGCAGTGTGATCTGCCGGCTAAAGGAAGAAGTGCGGGTGCCATCCGTCTCCACAGCTGATACAGAAACCACCGAGCCGAGAAAATGGTGGCGTCTTGTGCGGCGGCATACCTCCACTACCAGCTCGAGCAGGACGATTTCAATATCCCTGAGTCTGTGATATAGACTCCAGCGAAGCGCCTTGCCATGGCTGACCGATTTTAATTGATGGCGTATTCCCGACACGACAGGGCTCGGATCGATACCGCGTGCGGTTTGCCAATAATACTCCGCCTGAATATCGCTCTGCTTGCCCATTTCCCGCCGCATTCGCTGTTTAAACTCCGCGAGCTCCAAACGTGCAATATCTCCGATACAGGACAGGCCCATCCGGGTAAAATGGCGGGTCATCGCAGAGGCGACCATGAACATGTGATTCACGGGAAGCTTCCATAGCGTGGATTCCAGATTGGCAAATGAAAGTTCAAAAATGCCTTCGGGCATTTTTTTGGCATAGTTATCGGTCGCCATTTTTGCCAGCACTTTCGTAGGGCCGATGCCTACCCTCGTCCAGACGCCCGTCGATAAAAGAACATGATCTTGAATTCGCCTAGCCATTTCATAAGGAGATCCAAAATAACTAAGCGAACCGGTCACATCCAAAAATTGCTCGTCAATGCTGAATGGCTCCACAAGATCCGTATACGATTCAAAAATGTCTGTAATCAGGAGCGAGATTTGAATATAGGTTCGCATTCGGGGTCGAATCACAATCAACTCCGGGCATTTGGCCAGGGCTTCACCGACTCGTGAGGCCGTCGTCACGCCGCGGGATTTGGCAATGGGACAAGCCGCCAGTATGATGCCGTTCAGCCTTGCAGGGTCGCCCACAGCGACAGGCTTATCGTAATATTCAGGATGAGCTGCCTTCTCCACCGAGGCATAGAACGACTGCCCGTCGATTAAAAAGATCTGTTTTGACATAGATGACCCCTCCATAAAACTTGTGATACCCTAAACCGAATCTCCGCATTAAAAAAAACGGAACATTTGTTCTTATTATATTCATAATACGAACAAATATTCGCTTTGACAACAGGTTATTGCTGGATATCGGGATCCTCCGGCAAAAATGGGCTCCCGGCACAGAAAAAAACGACCAAAGACCTTTAGGGTCTCCGCCGTTTTAAATGGGTAAGAGTCTATTCGATTAGAGAGTATTAATTTTAACTTAGCTTAGGCTCAGGCTAAAAAGCAAGAAAACGAACATCCCTGTCAGCCAGCTTATTGAGCCGTCAAAATGAGCGGCCCGTCCTGGGTCAGCGCAATCGTATGCTCGAACTGGGCTGACAGTTTGCCGTCCGCTGTTCTGGCCGTCCATCCATCCACGTCGATCGAAATGCGGAAGGTTCCTTCGTTGATCATCGGTTCGATCGTGAACACCATGCCTTCCTTAAGGCGGATTCCCTTCCCGGCTACCCCGACATGTTCGTAACTTGGTTCCTCGTGTAGCGTTCTTCCTATGCCATGGGCAAGCAAATCGCGGACGACAGAATAACCATTAGATTCCGCATGGGTTTGAATCGCTGAAGTAATGTCTCCGAGCCGGTTGCCGGGGAGAGCTTGAGAAATGCCAATCTCCAGACATTCTTTCGTTATTTGAAGCAATTTTTCCACGGCAGGACTAGGTTTCCCAATTGTATAACACCAGCATGAATCCCCAAACCAGCCGTCGTACTCTGCCACGATATCCAGTTTGAGCAGATCGCCTTCTTGCAGCGGCTTGGAAGAAGGAAATCCGTGTGCCACTACGTCGTTGACCGAAGTGCAGGTTTCAGCAGGGAATCCGTTATAACCTTTGGTAAACTGTTTGCCGCCCAGCTTGATGATATGTTTTGCGACAAAATCATTAATTTCCAAAGTACTGATACCCGGTTGGATCAGCTTCGCGACCTCCCGGTGACAATCCGCCACAATCTGGTTCGCTACCTTCATTTCTTCAATTTCTCTTGGTGATTTTAGTATAATCATCTAATTTTCGCTCCACTCTATAGTCAAATCATGTCGGCAAGCCGTTAAAAAAGAAATCGTGTAATCTGGTCAGCCTCTTGATGCAACGTCCCGCGACGAATCGCCGGCAAGGCGCAGCCCGTTAACGCAGCTAGCAGCCATTCCGCCTGACGCCCGGGTTCGGGATAATCCGGCGGCGGGGCCTCTCGTCCCCTACCATTTCCGGCCGCACCCTCCGCCAGACTCATTAGCCTGGTCAGCGGGAGTAGAATATGCTCGCGGTAGGCGGCAGAAAGCCGGTCGGCCTGAGCCTGGGGAAGCGGCCGGAAATGATCGGCACCCAACTGGCAGGCCAAATAAAAAGCATGATCCTCCGCCCAGGAAGCCAGCAGCCTCCCGGTAAGTTCCCGGTAAGTTCCCGATGCTCCGGATGTAACTGCAACGGCAACTGTGCCGGACGACCCAGCTCCCCCCGCTACGGCCACTGTGGCCGCGGCCGAAAACCGTAAAATCTCCTCAGCCCGCTCTATCGCTTGAGACAATAAATCATGCAGCAAATCGGCTTTATTTTTGTAGTAATGATACACGGTCCCATATCCCAGGCCCGCTTCCGCAGCAACATCCCGGATCTCCATCAGCATGCCCTTGTCCAAGTAAACGTCGGCGGCAGCCTTTAAAATTTGGGCCATTCGCCGGATACGAATTTGTTCATTTTGCTCTTTGGTCCGTGGAGTCATGATCTGCCTCCCAGTCTCCGTTATATTTTGACCTACTGTCATGTCAATTTAAAAATACAACAGATTCCCGGTAAATGCAAGCCGCATTGGCCCGGATCATTAATCCGGCGTAAATATATCTAATCTCCGTAGTTAATAAAAATCAGCCGGATTTTTCCGGCTGACCGATTTGGACTGTGATACCATCGGCAATAACGAATAAGTTTCCATTCTGGCGCGCTTCGTTACGCTCCGTTTCCTTTTGTTAACGAAACATTCCCCACAACTTGATTAAATGAAGCTTGCTTTTCGGATCGATTTTTTGGGCGATAACAAATTGGACGATCTGGTCTACCTGCATCCCGGTCAACCGTTCATTCATCATCAAAGCCGCCGATTTGACGAGCCGACGTACCTTCATGCGATCCTGAAGATCGGATTTGGTCAACCCCTCCACCATTTGTTTAACGCGCTCCTTAGTAGTCGGATTTTTCATTTTCAATTTAATCCGCTCCACCAGCTGCGGACTGATTCCAAATTGATGATAACTCAAAGACACCCACACCTCCCGTTCTCTAGGCCTTCTCTCTAATATATGAGCGGGAGGCCGTCCATAGTGCATAAAGTGGTCCCCCTTTCTTTCAAGTTTCCATTAAACGGGTTCTTATTAAGAAGGTCTGGAACAATTAGCGCCATTTCTCCGTCGGAAACATAAAGAGAGGGGGCAGGGAATGAAAAAGGAAATATTGCTATGGTTGATTGCATTAACGGCATTAGCCTGTGCATTCAGTATCGGATATATTGTCGGTGACAGCCGCGATTCAAAGGGCCCGTCTGATTTAATCAGGCCATCTCTTCAAGGTGGGTGAAGGCAGAACAACCGCCTTTGCCGTCTATCTCGATTAACGGGACTGCCGTCGAGGTAGCCAGAGGAGGTTATAACTGGTGCCCATCAACGGGAAGTTGTGTAAGCGTGGACGCTTCTATCCCTGATTTGAAGGCGGTCCTTGTTCCGGCAGGCTCCACGATCGATACAACGGCTCCCGAGGGAATCAAACAATTTACAATAACCAATACAAACCAGGACTTTAACGCGGATGCGTATCATGTACCCGAAACAAAAGGGGAATACTTGTATAACATTCACTGCGAGTGGTTCCTTGATCAAGGCCAAGCCGATTATTACTTCCTCGTTGAGGTCAATTAGCTGCAAAAAGAACCGGCGACATATAACGTCGCCGGTTCTTCTATGTTAAGGCCAAGTAAAATTTCTTCTATTATATATAATTTGAAAATAAAATCAATCGATCAGTTCGCCCTGCAAAATTTGCTCCCGCTGCAGGTATCTCCGCAGGGAGGCGTACTCCGGCGACGTCCAGAAGGACGATTCGCCTACGAGCCGGGCGGCGTCGTCCCGCGCCGTCTCCAGCACTTTGAAATCGCTGACCATGTCCGCGATTCGGAATTCCGGCACCCCGCTCTGCTTGGTGCCGAAGAAATCCCCGGGACCGCGCAGCTCCAGGTCCCGCCGGGCCACTTCGAAGCCGTCGTCCGTGTCGGTCATGACCTTCATCCGCTCCTGACCGACCTCCGACTTCGGATCCGCGATGAGCACGCAGAATGACGCGTGCTCTCCCCGCCCGACCCGGCCGCGCAGCTGATGAAGCTGCGACAAGCCGAAACGGTCGGCGTCCATGACGATCATCAGCGTCGCGTTCGGAACGTCGACCCCGACCTCGACGACCG
>DJTQ01000329.1 GCA_002439285.1 Paenibacillaceae bacterium UBA6304 | reverse complement strand
GGTGTACCCTTCCAGATCATAGCCGGAATGCTTAGCTTCGAGTAACATACCGGCATGCTTGCCGGAGCAATTATTGTGAATGGTTCCGGGTTTCTTCCCCTGGCTTAACAGTTCTTCATAGGCTTCTGTACTATATGGCGGATGACTACCGCAATTCAGGTAATCTGCACTCAATCCAGCCTTGTCCAGCATGGCCTGAACGGTATCGGTGTGCATCTTCTCACCGTTATGGGAGGCGCAACATATCGCAAGTTCACGCGGTGTTAGCTTCAGTTGATCAGCCGTTCCCGATAACACCATCGGCAAAGCTTGAACCGGTTTGATACAAGAGCGCGCATATATTTGAACGAGCGGATTCCCGGCTTCAAATAAGACCTCACCGTCCGAATGGACGACAACGGCCGAGCCGCGATGTGTCGATTCCACATACTCGCCGCGGATGACATTTACCAGGATGTCATTCATGCCGTTGTCCCCTCACATCGTCCGGAATCCCCTGAAGTTGTCCCAGGGTTTCGTAAGGACAGGGGAGAAACTCGCGATGATTCTGTTTTGGAGTGGTGCGACCTGCACTGCTAACAGCCCCTTCTCCACGAACTGGATATGAAACTCTTTCCTGATAAAACGTCTCCACACCAACTTCAGGATAGTTCGGTTCAGATACACTACCATCCTTATCCTGGTGTTTATTTTTCAACGAGTGAATCAGTTCTTCCACATAATGATATTGGTCATACAACATAAGGATCATATCTCCCGGGACCGAAATTTGCCATGCCTTATTATAGGATTCCTTCTCGCTTCGAGCATTAAACATTAAACTTTGGGACATTCCCGAAGAAAGAGCGCCTTCCTCCATCAAATGCATAGCTTCAAATTCCGGGCGACCGCGGCGATCATCATCTTCTTTTATGATAAAGAGGTCGGTATGCTGCCCGATAATGCTGCCCATCTCCCGGATCGATCGGTCTGGCCGGTCACCGGGAGCCGATGCCACGGTAATCAGCCGGCTTTTGGGCATGGAATCCACCGCTTCAAATACGGCAGTTAACCCCGCGGGGTTATGGGCATAATCAGCGATAAGAATGCGTCCGTCGATATATTCCATATTAAAGCGTCCACGGCTTTGTTCTGCTGACGGCATGAATGTCATTACACCTTCACGGAGCTCATCCAGGGTTTGACCAAGTGCGCGAGCAGCAGCTAAAGCTGCCATGCAGTTGGCAATATTGTGTCTGGCTAATCCGTTAATGGTTACCGGAATATCCGCCGCAAGTGCGAAGCGTTCCGTCCCTTGAGCACATGCATACATGATCCAGCCATCAGACAGATACCAGGCTTCTCCTCCCGATTGAACAGACTTTTCAATCACCGGATTGTTATCTTTCAACGAGAAATAGACGACCTGTCCATCCGTATACTCCGTCATGGCGACGCAGCCTTCGTCATCAGCATTCAAAATACATGTTCCCTCCGGAAGGACCACTTCCGGGATAGTACGCTTCAGCTTCCGTAAATCCTCTAGGGTTTCAAGACCATCTTGACCCAAATGATCTTCCGTAACATTGGTCACGATGCCCACATCGCACCAACGGAAAGCAAGTCCTTCTCTCATGATGCCGCCTCTGGCCGATTCCAGAACGGCCGCCTCCACCTCTTTGCTGGCGAGAACCTTTCGTGCGCTTGCCGGCCCGCTGCAGTCTCCTTCATCAATGCATCGGTCTCCGATCCAGACTCCATCGGAGCAGGTCATGCCGACCTTTTTCCCTTGCGTCTGAAGGAGATGGGCCGTTAAACGGACCGTTGTCGTTTTGCCATTAGTTCCCGTGACGGCAACCAGAGGTATGGCGGCTTCTTCTCTGGATTTGAAGAGATAATCGACGATATCTCCGCCCACATCCCGGCTTGTACCTTTGGATGGATAGTGATGCATCCGGATACCAGGAGCGGCATTTACTTCAAGAATGCATGCTCCGCTATCGCTTAAGGGCTTACTGACATCCTCGCTTATAATATCGACGCCAGCCACATCGAGTCCAATGGCTTGAGCCGCTTCCACAGCAAGCTTCGCATAAGAAGGATGGACACAGTCCGTAACGTCCTCGGCTGAACCTCCTGTCGATAAGTTCGCGCTGCCCATAAGGCGTATCCGCTCACCCGGCGCAGGGATGTCTTCCAAACGAAGAGACAATTTACCCAGGTAGCAAACCGCTTGTTCGACTGGGATCTCGCTCATGGGCTTTTCGTGTCCGGAGCCCCGGAGCGGGTTAGCATTTTCCCGTTCAATCAATTCCTGAAGCGTAGAAGTCCCGTTGCCGATTACGTATGGAGGTTGACGCAGGCTTACCGCTGCCAAGCGTCCGCCAACCACCGTAAACCGGTAATCATTCCCTTTACAATACCGCTCAATGATGAAATCCGTGTACTCGGGGAACTCGGATACCGCAAAATCGTAAGCTTGCTGAAGCTCTGACACGGATTTCAAATTCGTTAGTACCGCCTGCCCCTGCCGACCGTTCAGCGGTTTAATGACAAGCGGAAAACCAATTTCTTCTGCTGCTTCGTGCAACTGTTCCCGGCAAGTAATCACGGTCCCTTTCGGAACCGATAGTCCTGCTTTTTCCAGTAGAAGCTTCGTCTTCTCCTTATCGCAGCTATCCTCTACGGCTAAATAAGAGGTTTGGCTGGTGACAGTAGCTTGTACGCTCTTTTGAAGGCATCCGGTTCCCAGACGCAGCGTGCTGTCCTTGCCGACCTGCTCTACAGGAATCCGTCTCTCAAGCGCAGCGTTATAGATAGCTTCCGTGCTTGGACCGAGCTTATTCTCGTAATAGAGTTCAGCTATTCGTGCTATATAAGACTCAGCTGAACAATTCGTATCCCCCGAAAGAATCCGGCTGATAATTTCGATTGCCGATTCGAAGGCGTATAAGCCCGACTCCTTTTCCCTATAGTCAAACGTCACATAATATATACCTGGCTGGCTGCCCGTGATCGTCTTGCCGCGTTTTACTTGAATGCCCGCCAAATATTGCAGTTCAAGTGTGACATGCTCGATGATGTGCCCCATCCAAGTTCCTTCATGCAGTCGTTCTACAAAGCCGCCCGCATACCCCCGTGAGCATGTATGCGTTTGCAGGCTGGGGATGACGGATAGCAGTTTCTCGGTAAAGCCTGGAAGTTCATTGGAGGGTTTGTATTCAAGCTCCTCGATGTCCAGTTCCACCCACATGGTCGGTTTGAGACTGTAAAGATTCGGCCCCGATAAATATTTGATTTTATTTACCTTCATGTCGATGTTCCTCCTTGGAGATATCATTCATTAATTCCCGCTGTTTTAAATCGAATATGTAACCGGCCGCCAGCGAATGAAGCCGTACACCTGAAATCGTTATATTTTGATTGTTTCCGTGGTTTGTCGTATCCACGTAATCCAATTTTTTGCCATCGAATACCGTCACCAGGTTCTCCCCGATTACGGTAAAACGTTCTCCTTCATCTTGAACCCAGATCGCCGTGTTCTCGTCGATGCCGACTCCCATGATCTGCGGATTATGTGCAATCGCCGTCATAAGCCTGCCAAACCGGGCTCTCTGGGAGAAGTGCTGATCAATGATCACGTCTTCAATCAGGCAAAAGCCTGCGCCCATCTCAACGATATACTCTTCTTCCGTCTCATGCGCGGACATAATCATATGGCAGCTCATCACGGCCGCTCCCGCGCTCGTCCCCCCGATCACCATGCCTTCCTGGTTCCAGCGGTTTCTGAGCTCTTCATAGAATACAGTTCCGCCCAGGATACTGGTCAGTCTTACTTGGTCTCCGCCGGTAATAAACAACCCGGTGCATCGACGGAGATCTTCTCTTATTTTGTCATCTTCAGCGGACTCACGATTGTCGAGATGAAATAGGATCGTTTCCTTACAACCAAGCGTTTCGAAAATTTGTCGGTATTCTTCGCCTAGCTCCTGGGGAAACTCTGTTGCCGTGGTCAAAATTCCGATACATGCTTTTTTGCCTCCGGAGATATCGATAAATTGTCGAAGGATTACCTTGTCCCCTTCCTTATCCTCTTTTCCACCAATAATGAAAAGATCTCCTCTCATGGTGTCACCTTTCTTTCGTGTAGTATAAAAATTACATGATATGTAAGTCCTGAATCGTTTTTACCCAGCCATTAAGAAAAGGAATCAATAGAATATCTATATTAGTAGAAAACGTCCGGAATAGTTCTAGTTCATTCAGCGAGTAAAATAAAAAAAGCCCTTCTTAAAAGTAAGAAAGACTCTAAATTGATTTCACCTTGCTAAACTATATTCTCTTGAGTAGCGTCAGACATTTCAAAATAAGATCTCTCTCTTGTTCACCTTCATACCGGACAATGACCGGTCAAACATATCAAGAATAAATAAGAATCTTTCGGCTTCACGAAAAACATGATCGGCTAATAAAGGATGTATAATACTCTTTATGCGGCATTCTTCAATCAAATCACGCGCAGTTTTCTTAAAATCCCGCAGTGATTTTACGGAAACACGATTTTCATCAACAAATTGACTTAGAAGCGGATGTGTTTGTGATTCAGGACGCATTGAGCTTAAATCGATAGCCTGGTACATCAGAGTATCGAATTCTTGGCTAAACTCTTTTGCCTGCTCTACCAGTTTTCGTTCAGACGGATCAAGCAAGTGACCTATAAATTTAGCGTGATCGGCCATAATTTTCAGAAAAAATACATTCTCATCGATTATAGCGTCAGCTAGTGGTTCAAGCTTTCCTTTATTAAGTTCATCTAGTCGGTTTGTGAAATACCTGGCTTCCCGACTAATATGATCTACAAGTAAAGGGAAATTGTTGCCTCCGGGAAGCTTGCACCGCAATATCAGACCGAGTACTCTTCTCTTAAATGCCCATATCTGTGCGGCCGCATTGTGAACTTCTGAGTTGAATTGTCGGATGGTTTGAGGATCAGTATTCACTGAATAAGCATGAGCTCTTCGTTCAATATCCTCAAAGATCTCATAAAATTGATTGGCCTCATTGATTAATTGGGTGTCTTCACATCTAAAGCCCAAGCGAAGGAAGTATGAATGCTCCTTCATAATGCGTGACCAGAATCGGATCTCATCTAATGAACGTACAACAAAAAGATCTGACAAACACATCACTCCCATTCAGTTATTGACTCATATCAGATTTTATGGGAATGGCTTGTTCCAATATGATACCTGCTTACTACAACTCCTAAAGATATCACCTTTATTAAAAAGGACACTTCTCTTTATGCCGCACCGTCTCCATATAGATCGTATTCTTGGGGGAATATCATATATTAGTATCTAAACCGTCTGCAAAAAAAGCACCGCTCCATAGCCAATTTATGGCTTGAATCGGTGCTTCTTCTTTTGTATGTCCGTTATTACTGGCTCTTGACCATGATCTGTTGAATTAACTCCCGATTCCGGCTGTCAAAAATATCGTTGTGTGAAGAGACGGTTCCGCTTTGATACGCTTCAGGCTCTAAATATAGCTTAGCCTGGTTCACCGCATTCGCCGCATCTTGAAAAGCTCCTGCAATCAAGTGCAATTTCTTATCATAGTGGAGAATATCTCCCGCTGCATAAATGCCCGGCACAGTAGTGCCGCTGGCGGATT
>DJTQ01000328.1:2327-3027 GCA_002439285.1 Paenibacillaceae bacterium UBA6304 | reverse complement strand
GGAATAATCCCTTCCTGACGGCTAAGTAACTGAAGCGCGTCCAGCGCCTCCCGGTCCGTAATCGGATAATAACGGGCCCGCTCTATATCCTTCAAATAAGAATGCTCCGGCCCGATTCCGGGATAATCCAAGCCCGCCGAGATGGAATGCGCCGGCTGTACCTGACCGAAAGCATCTTGAAGCAGATAACTCATGGAGCCTTGGAACACACCCTTGGTTCCCTTGGTCATCGTCGCTGCGTGGTATTCCGTCTCTACGCCTCTCCCGGCAGCTTCTACGCCGACCAGTTTAACATCGGAGTCCTCCACGAACGGATAGAACATTCCGATCGCGTTGCTGCCTCCACCGACCGCGGCAATGAGCATGTCCGGCAGGCGCCCTTCGGCCTCCAGAATCTGTCTGCGAGTCTCGTCACCGATAATCCGCTGGAAATTACGGACCATCATCGGATAGGGATGCGGGCCGGTAGCGGAACCAAGAATGTAGAACGTATCATGCACATTGCTGACCCAGTAGCGGAGCGCCTCGTTGCAGGCATCCTTCAGTGTGCGGGTTCCCGAGAGCACCGGCACAACCTCGGCCCCGAGCAGCTTCATCCGGAATACGTTGAGCTGCTGCCGCTTCGTATCCTCTTCACCCATAAACACTTTGCATTCCAGGCCGAGCAATGCCGCCACTGTCGCTGTGGCTACGCCATGCT
>DJTQ01000328.1:0-2131 GCA_002439285.1 Paenibacillaceae bacterium UBA6304 | reverse complement strand
GTCGCTGTGGCTACGCCATGCTGCCCCGCCCCGGTCTCGGCAATCACCTTCCGTTTACCCATCCGCTTAGCCAAAATTCCCTGGCCGATTGCGTTATTGATTTTATGCGCCCCGGTATGGTTCAAATCCTCACGTTTAAGATATATTTTCGCGCCGCCCAGATACTCGGTCAAACGCTCTGCATAATACAGCGGGGTCTCACGGCCCGAATACTGTTTCAGTAAATAATCGATTTCTGCTTGAAATTCAGGATCGTCCTGGAACTTGCGGTACGATTCCTCCAGTTCAATCAAAGCGTTCATCAGCGTTTCCGGTACATAGCGTCCCCCGAAAGGGCCAAAGCGGCCATGTTCGTCAGGTACCTGTTTCGTATGCGTCATGTTCCCCTTCACCCTTTCCACAAAAGCTTTTATCTTCGTCAAATCTTTGACACCGTCTGTTTCCACGCCGCTGGATACGTCCACGCCGTCTGGAGACATGAACTCAAGCAGCTGACCAATATTGCCCGGGTGCAATCCACCCGCGGCCAAAAAGGGAATTCCCTGCTCTTTCGCCCATAACTGATATGGCGCAGCCATATCCCAGGCAAAAGCAACCCCCGAACCGCCTCCGTAATGAGGGTCGTAAGTATCGAGCAGCAACCCGTCTATAGCGCCGTCATAGTCTTCAAACGCCAGATCCCCGTGCCGCGTTCCATCCGGCTTCACCGAGAAGGCTTTGAATACCTTAACACCGAAATGTTCCCTGACCTCCCGGCAGAACTCTGGACTTACCGTGCCATGCAGCTGTACGATATCCAGTTGCGTCAAAGCCAGAATCGCCGCAAGCTCTTCTATGGAAGGATTCACGAACACGCCGACGCTTTCCGGGATTTTACCGCTTTTCCACGTCTGCAATACGGCAGCCAGTTCGGCCGCTTGATCCCCGCTGACTTGACGCTTGCTTCTGGCAAATACAAATCCGATATAATCAATCGGTAAGTTTATCATAGATTTTAGCACTTCAACGCTTTGAAGTCCACAAATTTTTAGACTTGGGTTAGCCATTTCGAGACAAACTCCCTTCGGGACCCGGCGTCACGGAACCGCTCAAAATCGGCCCCATCAGCTCGTAAATCCCCTCTTCCACCCGCTCTTTACGCATTAACGTTTCTCCAATAAGCACGCCCTGGGCTTTTGCCCGCATCAGAAATTCAATATCTTCCCTGCTCCGGATTCCGCTCTCGCTGATCAGAGTTACTTCAGGCGGCACAAGTTCCGCAAGAGATGCCGTGGTCTCAAGAGAAGTCTCGAACGTCCGCAGATTCCGGTTATTGATGCCAATCAACTTGGCTGTTCCCAGCCCAAGCGCACGCTCCAGCTCCCCGCGGTCATGGACTTCCAAAAGAACATCCAGCCCTAGCGACGCTGCGGTCTGAATATAACTCTTCAGCTGCGAGTTGCTCAAAATCGCCGCAATGAGCAGCACCGCGTCCGCTCCCATGAGCCGTGCTTCATATACTTGCCGCTCGTCGATGATGAAGTCCTTGCGGAGCAACGGTACATCTACCGCTTCGCGAATCGCGGACAAGTAAGCCGCACTTCCCTGGAAATAGAGTTCATCCGTCAGCACCGAGATACAATCCGTGCCTGCCTCGGCATAGCTTTCGGCAATGCGGACCGGATGGAAATCCGGCCGGATCAGTCCTTTGGACGGCGAGGCCTTCTTTACTTCGGCAATCAAGCCTAACTCACGTTTGCGACCTTCCGTCAACGCTCGGTAGAATCCACGCGTCGGCTCCATGGCCGAAATTTTCCGTTCCGCCTCGCCCAGATTGAAGCTTGAGGCCAAATGTTCGACTTCTTGTTTTTTCGTCTCCACAATCTGATCAAGATACATAGCTTAGTTCCCCCGTTGTTTGAATAAGCTGTTCCAATTTACCGTACGCCTTACCGGAATCAATCGATTCCGCAGCGATGATAACCCCTTCGCGGATGCTGTCCGCAAGTCCTGAGACGTAGATACAAGCACCCGCATTGGCAAGCACTACATCGCGGTACGCCCCCCGCTCGCCCTGAAGTACCCGCCGGATAATTTCGGCGTTTGTGCCCGGGTCTCCTCCCATCATTTCCGTGAGATGGTACGTTCTGAG